>JALUKQ010000065.1 GCA_027056485.1 Campylobacteraceae bacterium
TTGGAGGGCTTTCTTCCATTAGCCGTTGTGGTTCCTCTTTGACTACAGATGGTCGTAACCGACCAGTACGGTTTGATGACAAAGACAACTTTTGTATGGATGGGCAAAGGCTTATATCTGTAGGAGACAATGAGTATAGAACCCAAATAGAGAGCTACTCTAAAATAGTTCGTTTAGGTGATAAAAAAAATCCAAAAAGTTTTAAAGTTTGGATGAAGTCTGGGGATGTTTATGAGTATGGTATTAATGATAATTCTATTGATTCTTTATCATTTATTAATGGTTTTGGAACTATTCCTCATTTGCATATTAAATATAAATATAAAAATCTTTCATGGTATTTAAATAAGATTTCTGATAGATATGGCAATGAGATAAGCTTTAACTATAATAAGGAGAAAAATTCTACTCCTAAAATCTCTTCTATAAGCTATGCTAACAATAAAGTAGAGTTTATTTATGACTCTAGGGAAGATACTTTTTTAGGTTATCGTAAAGGGAATTCTTTTGCCATAAAAGAAAAACTAAAAAGTATAAATATCAAAATAGAGAATCAAGATTATAAAAACTATAGCCTTACTTATAACTCTCAATCAGACTCCTTTGATAAATTAAGATTACAAAGCATTAAAGAGTGTATAGGAAGTGAATGTACCAAGCCTTTAACTTTTGAATGGCAAGAAAATAGTGAAAAGGTTTCTTTTGAAGAGGAGGGTAGTTTTCCTTCTGTTGATGTTAAAGAGGGTGAGACTAAATTTGTCGATTTAAATGGTGATGGTTTTACAGATATCTATGTAGTAAAAGGTATATCTGCTGATGATGTAGTTTATATAAATAATGGTAATGGAAGTTACACTTCACATCCTACAGCTATAAAAGCCTCAAAATATGATGTTAAATTTGTTGATATTGATGGTGATGGTGATGTAGATATCTATGAAGTAGATGATGGAAATGATAATATTTGGTTAAATGATGGACAAGGTGATTTTTCTCAAAGTTCTCATCATCCTGATATTCGTACAACTTATGATAAAATCTTATTTGTTGATATTGACCAAGATATGGATATGGATATTTATGTACTTGGAAAGTCTGATGAGATTTGGAAAAATAATGGTGATGGAGTTTTTTCTAATACTAAAACAATAGTGCATAAAAGGTATAATAGTATTCCTTATGAAAACCATCCTTCTATGTCTTATAACCAATATTTATCATTTGAAGGAAGAAGTTCTATAAGTACTACATTTTCTGATTATAATGATGATGGTCATTTGGATATGGCAACAGTTGTTGGTTATACAATTTGTCCTGGTTGTGAGGGTGGTACTGAATCAGGAACATTATTGTTTCTTTATTTGAATGATGGTGATGAAAATTTCTCTTTATATAAGGAAAAGAATATCGGGTCTTTGAGTTCTTGGGTTAAACTTACTACTTCATCTAATTTTATAGATTTAAATGGGGATGGTATAACTGATCTATTGAAATCTGTAGGTCATAGTATAATTGGTACTTCTAAAATATATCTATCAAATGGAAATGATGGTTGGAATAGTCCTATAGAATTATCTTTATATTCAAAAAAAGAAGACCTAAAATTCATAGACATTAACGGTGACGGTAACATAGATATCTATCAGGTTAAAAGTGGAACAGATGATATTTGGATAAATGATGGAACAGGGGATTTTTCTAAAAGTTCTCATCATCCTGCTATTGATGCTAATGAAAAAAATATAAAATTTGCAGACCTAAATGCAGATGGTTTTGTAGACATTTATGAAGTAGAAGATGGCGATGATAACATTTGGCTCAATGATGGAACAGGTGTTTTTACTAAAAGTTCTGAACACCCAACTGTAGATGTTAAAACAGAGTTTTTAGCATTGGCAGATATGAATGGTGATGGCTTGACTGATATAGTTCCTTTGAAAAATGGAGCTTCTATCTCTACTAGTCAAATGAAACGACCAGTAATTGCAGCTTTTACAGACTCTTTTTCTAATAAAACTGATATAGAGTATAAACTTTTAACAGTTAAAGATGAAGAATTTTATGAAAAAGATAATATGGTGGCTATAACACCTAATGATTGGTTAGATCCTAGAGATAGTTATAATAATGATATAATGAAGGCAAAAAGTTATTCATTTAGAGGAATACCTAAAAGTACAGTTTTTAATATTCAAAATGCTTCTTTAGTAGTCTCTGAAATTACAACAGAAAAAGATAAAAATGCAGAAGCCAAACAGAGTTACTCTTACAGAGGTTTAAAATATAATAACCTATATGGCTCTTTAGGTTTTAGAGAGATTACTACCAAAGATAGCTATGGTGGAGAAATAGTTACAAACTATTACCAAGAGTTTCCTTTAGTGGGTAATGTTAAAAGTACTAAAGTTCTTTTAAACAGTGAGACCATATCTGAAAGCTCTTCTTCTTTGTCTGCTGTTCCTAAAGGTAAACAGTATGTCATTGAGACAACAGCAACAACAGAAAAGTCTTATGATGATGGAGCATTGTTAAGTACTGTAACCACCAACTATAACAGTTATGATAAATACGGAAACGTGCTAAAAATGACCACCACAACAAGTGGGGATGATGACAGTTTTACAAAAACAACAACAAACCAGTACGATAACAGTGAAGAAAACTGGATGTTAGGACGACTAAAAGAGTCTTCTGTAAAACATGAGGGCTGGGGTGACACTATTACTCGGAAATCTTCATTTACCTACAACAGTAAAGGAAGCTTAGAGAGTGAGACCATAGAGAAAGGTAACCAAGCTTTAAGCTCTACAAAAACCTACGTGTATGATGACTTTGGAAACCGTGAAAAAGTCACAGTAACAGCCCCTTCTGTTTCAAAAGATAGAACAACAGAGTACTTTTACGATGCAAGTGGAAAAAACCTATTAAGAACAAAAAATGCTTTAGGTCATACCCAAAAAGCAAATAATGAGTACAATAAACTCGGTCAACTCACCAAGTCAACTGATGCCAATGGTCAATGGGTAAAGATAGATTATGACAAATGGGGTAAGAAAAAACTAGAGAGTAGGTCAGATGGAACCAGTACCAGTTACAGCTACGCCTACAGCAGTGAAGACAAAGCTAAATATAAAGTAACCGTAACCCCAACAGGTTCACCTGCAACAACCACCTATTACGATAAGTTCGATAGAGTGGTTCTAGTAAAAACCAAACGTTTCGATGGTGAAGAGATAAGTGTTAAGACTGAGTACAATAAAAAAGGAGAAGTAACAAAAAAGTCTCTACCTCATACAGAGTCTGAAACAGCTCAATATATAGTTTATAGTTATGATGAACAAGGACGACCAATAGAGACCGTAAAGCCATCACCAAAAGGTGGTAATGCAACAGTTTCTGAGAGTATAACTTATGATGGACTAAGCGTTACAGTTACTTCCCCAGGAGCCAATAAAGCAGAACATACCAAAACCACTAAAAAGAATGTATTAGGTCAGGTTGTTAAAGTAGACCAAGAAGAGGGAACGTATGTAGAGTATACCTACGATGCCATAGGAAACCTAAAAACCACTACTCCAAATGGTAATGAAGCTTATACGATACATATGGAGTACGACAAACTAGGAAATAAAAAGTCCATGAAAGACCCAGACATGGGTTACTGGACATACACTTACGATGCCTTAGGTCAGTTAAAGAGTCAAACCGATGCTAAAAAACAGGTAACAACCATAGAGTACGACCAACTAGGAAGAAAAACATCTGAGACCAATGCAGATGGAACAAGCAGTTGGGTTTACGATACAGCCACTTATGGAAA
>JALUKQ010000066.1 GCA_027056485.1 Campylobacteraceae bacterium
ATCTCCAATTTAGTCTCAAATGCTATAAAATATACACCTAAAGGGGGCAGGGTTACGATTGAGCTTGATGATAATATGCTTAAAATATGTGACACCGGAGTAGGTATAGATAAAAATAAATTAAAACTTAAATTATACTCAATAATATATATATTAATATATAAATATAATTACTTTATTTATTTGAATATGTATAATACATCATATTTTTTTAAATTAAAGTTTTTAAGGAGTTGTTAAACATGAAAAATGTTTTTTTAATACTACTCATATCTCTTATGCCACAGTTAAGTATGGCAGGAGAAGATGATAACCGTTCTAGTCTCTATTTGGGTACAGGAGGTAATTTTAACTTTTTAACAAGTGAAGATCTTTCTGAAACAGGAGTGGGTGCATTTGTTAATGTTGGATATGACTTTAATGAGTATTTTGCCGTAGAGTTTAGAAAGGGGACTTCTTTAACAAGTGATGCATCAATCGTGTTGGATGATTCTATGGCTTTTTATGTTAAAGGTAAATATCAAGTTTCTGATGATATAGGAGTTTATCTTTTAGGTGGATTCGCAAAGACAGATATGAGTAGAGGTTTAGAAGATATTTTAAGTGAAGATGGTAAGGCTTATGGTGTGGGTTTAGATTATAAGTTTTCAACTTCAGTCTCACTCTATAGTGACTATACAGTTTTATCGCCTAGTATTTCACAAGTAAACTTTGGTATTGCCTATTATTATGACAATAAAGGTTTAGTAGGTTTGCCTGATGATGCACCTGCAGTTCAGAGCTATAAAGAAAAGAAGGCTGATGAAAAACTTGTAGAAGAGCTTAGAATTAAAGAAAAGTTAGAAGAGAAAAAAGAGAAAGAAGCTGAAGAAAAAAAGAAAAAAGAAGCTGAGGAAAAATTAAAGCAACCAACTATAGTTAAAGTTAACTTACTGCATAAAGAAGATAGCCAAAAACCTATTTTGGTTTACTTCTTTGAATTAAAGTCAAATGATGAGTTCAAGCGTATGGATTATGAAGAGTTGATTAGCAATGAAGATGAGATGCTTAATGGAGATATTGTCTCTCGTTCAAAAGAGATACTTAAACCTAAAAAGATGACAAGTTTTGAGTTTAATGTAAAGTTTGATTCTACATATTATGCAGTGGTTGCAGCTCTAAGTAATGTCGATGGTAATGATGATTGGCGACATATTGTTAAGGTAAAAGCACATGAAGTAAACAGTATTGACTTAATGCTTGATCACAAAAAAATTATGGAGTTTAGTAAATGAAAAAAATAAGTATATTATTGTTAATATTAAGTAGTTTTGTATTAGCAGAAGATGACGAGCCTGTAGGTTATATTTATATCGATACAGTTATGTATTCAGCGACTCAAACAGGAACCACTCAAAATTTTAATCCTAAAGGGATGAAGTGGGCATTTGGCTATTTATTGGGTGAGTATACCATTCCTGTTGTAGATATAGATATTTCAACTGGTTTGGAGTTTGATTTTATTACCAATACTTCTGCACACACAAAAGAGAATGTGATTAGTAGTTCTACAGGAATTAACTTAGGTAAAGTAACTGCAAGTATTGATAATATTTATGCCTTATATCTTAAAACACCCATTAGTGTAGCAGGAAAGTTTGATTTTAATACCTATCTAGGAATGAGTACTTCTAGCTTAACTTTAAAAAATAAAGATTTTACAATTTCTGATAACCAAACAACAAGTCTCTCTTATGGATTTGGTTTAGAATATATGCTTCCCCAAAATATATCCGTTCATGCAAGTTATATGCAATATTTCTCAAATTTATCTTCAATAGATATTGGATTGGGAGTGAAGTTTTAAGATGAAAAAATTATATTTTATATCTAGCATATTTATGGCTTCATGGTTTACAGGATGTGGAAGTAGTGAATTAACAGGTGTAGCCGATAAGGTCTTGGTAGCACCTATAGCAGTAGCAGGAGAAGATGTACATATTCGTACAGATGCAAATGTTACACTTAGTGCAAAGAACAGTTCTGATGCTGATGGGTCACTTATTGCTTACTCTTGGGAAGAAGATGGTCTAATCTTGAGTACAGGAGTTGAGTTAAAAGAGTATACTTCAAAAGTACTAGGAACTCACCTTATAACACTTAAAATTTTAGACAATGATGAACTAAATGCGACGGATACGGTTAATATATTTGTTACTTTAGAAAATCAACAACCTAAAGCAGAAGCAGGATTGGATAAACAGATACGTGTAGGAGAGAAAATTACACTTGATGGAAGTGCCAGTAAAGATAGTGATGGAACCATTGTTCTTTATGAGTGGAAAGAGAAAGATGCAACAGAAATTTTAAGTACAGGAGTTGAGTTAAAAGATTATATGCCTACTACGGAAGCCATACATATTTTACAGTTAACAGTAACCGATAATGAGGGTTTGTCTAATAGTGATTTTGTTTATATCTCTGCACTGAATAATAAAGTTCCTCTTGCAAATGCAGGTAATGACCAAACCATACGAACAGGTGAACTTATTACTCTTTATGGAGACAAGAGTAGTGATGTAGATGGCAATATTTCAACTTATGAATGGGCAGAAGATGGGGTTGTTTTGGGTACAGGGGTTAACCTTGTAGATTATAGTTCTCTTACTTCTGGAGTGCATAATATAGTATTGACTGTTACAGATAATGATGGAGCTAGTCTCTCTGACAGTGTTACTGTTACTGTTATTGATTCCAATATAGCACCAGTTGCTAATGCAGGTAGTGATAAAGAGAATATTCATATTGGTGCAAATGTTACTTTAGATGGAAGCTTAAGTGCAGATTCTGATGGGAGCATTAAAGCATACGAGTGGAAAGAGGGTTCAACTGTATTGGGTACAGGTCAAAGTTTAATCTATACACCTACTACAGCAGGAGTACATATTTTAGAGTTAACAGTTACTGATAATGAGGGTTTAACTCATATGGACAGTGTGAATGTTTCGGCTCTGTTTAACATTGCACCCATAGCCAATGCAGGAGATGATGTAAGCATAAGAATAGGAAGTAGAGTTACTTTAGATGGAAATGAAAGTATTGATAGTGATGGACATATTGAGTCTTACATTTGGAGAGAGGGCTCTTCTGTATTAGGAATGAGTGAACAGCTTATTGATTATTTTCCTTCTACAGCTGTTATGCATATACTTACTTTGACTGTCATTGATAATGATGGTGCAGAACATACAGATTCAATTTTTGTTAATGTTGTAGCGAACTCTTCGCCAATAGCCAATGCAGGAAATGACCAAAGTGTAATAATTGGTCAAAGTATAACACTAGATGGAAGCAGAAGTAATGACAATGATGGAACGATTGTAAGTTATGAATGGAAAGAGGGAGCAACAGTATTAGGAACAGGAGAGAATCTTATAGATTATACACCTAATACTTTGGGAACACATACGATTATCTTAACCATTACAGATAATGATGGAGCGACCAATAGTGATACAGTACTTGTAACGGTATTGGCAGCGAATGTAGCACCTATTGCTGAAGCAGGAGATAATAAAAATATTCGAGTAAGTGAATCAGTTATTTTAGAGGGAAGTGGTAGTTCTGATAGTGACGGAACCATTGCTTCTTATCTGTGGAAAGAAGGAGCAGTAACTTTAGGAACAGGCTCTAACTTGAATTATAGTTCAACTGTGGTTGGAGCTCATATTGTAGAGTTAACTGTTACCGATAATGAGGGTTTAACCCATACCGATACCACAACTGTAACTGTAGTAGCAAACTCTTCGCCAATAGCCAATGCAGGAAATGACCAAAG
>JALUKQ010000067.1 GCA_027056485.1 Campylobacteraceae bacterium
ATTCAGCTGTTTTAAATAATTTGGGCTATAGTGTCGATACTTATAGTAATACCAATGAGTTTTTAGAACAACTTGATAATAAAAAATATGATTTTGCTCTTTTTGATGCAAAACCGTTTAGAACTATTAATTCTGATAAATTGGTTGTAGACCTCATTCGAGATAGTGGTGCCACACCTATAGCATTTGTGGAAAAAGATAATAATAGTAATTATTGTGCAACATTAAAGTTAGTAGATGGTGTAAAGGAGATTGAGCATAAACTTATGTGTTCATAAGTTTATGTCATTTTTTAAGAAGTTTCTCTATGCAGTAGCCTCAGAAAAAATCTGTTTAGCCTTTTGAACATGGAAACCAAGTCCAATCTCTTTTTCAGTACAACCAAGAGCAAGAGCAACCATTTGTGGCATGTGAAGAACAGGAAGTTCTATATCACGACCTACAACTTTACCTACATCATCTTGGTAAGTATCCATTTTTAAGTGACAAAGTGGACATGGTGTTACCATAAGGTCAGCATTGTTATCTATTGCGTCTACCATAGCATTCCCTGCTAATACTTCAGATGTATGTGTCGCTTGAAGTTCAACATGGAATCCACAACATTTATTTTTATGACTATAGTCTACAGGGTGACCCTCTAGTGCAGAAATTAACTCATCTAATGATGTTGGAACATAAGCATTTTCTCCATAGGTCTTAGAGTGGTGCTTGTCTGTTGAACGGATATTGTGACAACCATAAAAAGGTGCAATATTAAAGTTACTTAGTGGTACTTTTACTTTATCTTTGATGTTGTCTAAACCA
The DNA here is from genome assembly GCA_027056485.1 of Campylobacteraceae bacterium. Classification (GTDB taxonomy): domain Bacteria; phylum Campylobacterota; class Campylobacteria; order Campylobacterales; family Sulfurovaceae; genus UBA1140. Next base: position 808 of record JALUKQ010000067.1, read on the forward strand.
TACTCATCTATTAAAGTGTAAAGAAAATGTTTGATTTCTGATGTACCTTTGTACTCTAGTCCAACCTCTTTAAGCTTTTCGTTTACACGTGCTTTTAACTCTGGGTCATTATCTAAAGCATGTTTTGTCATAGCAGAGTTAAGTTGACATGTATTACAGATAGTAATCATGGTTAAACCTAACTTCTCTGCATAACAGATGTTACGTGCATTTAGTACATGTGCTAAAAACTCGTCAAAATCTTGTAGGTGAGAAGCTCCACAACATGATGCTTCTTCTAATACATGAATTTTGATTCCTAACTTATCAGCTACTGCAAGAGTAGATGATAAGAGTTCTGGTGTAGATTGTTTTGCTGTACAACCTGTAAACAGTGCATATTCTAATTTGCTCATCTTTTTTCCTTACAGTTTATTTGTCATTGAAATATCAATAAGTTTTTGAACTTCATCTAAGTTTTTAATTTTTGGCATATTGTCAATTCCTGGAACACCATCTTGCCAGTGAATTTTTCCTGCTTTCATCATTTTAACAGCTGTTTTTAGGTGTTTATACATACCTAAGTAACCCTCAGAGTAGACAACAATATCTGCTTCATCTAAGAAACCATGTTTTCTAATACTTCTTACAAAACCTTCTGCATGACGGGTAGCAACATTACTTTTAGCTACTTTTTGCTCAAACTGCATATTATGAAGTTTACCAATTTTTTGAATTGGATTAATCTCTTTTGGACATGCCTCAGCACACTCATTACATTTTACACAGTCCCAAACACCAGCACCTGTTTCAAACACTATCTCTAGTCTCTCTTTTCCAGCTTCATCTCTGGTATCAGATGTAAATCTAAATGCAGCATTCAGTGCAGCAGGTCCAAGATAGTCAGGGTTTACTTCTAATGCAGGACAAGAGTAGTGACAAGCACCACACTGAATACATAAGTCAGAATCTAACATGGCATCAAACTGTGAAATAGACTGTATACTTTCAGATTCTGGTCTAGGGTCAATTTCTGCTACTATATAAGGTTTAACAGCAGCATGTTTTTCCCAGAAGTCAGACTTATCAATAATCATATCTTTTACAGCACGTTTCTTACTAGAAGGTTCGATGGTAATGTCATTATTAAAAAGGTCAAGAAGCTCCATTGCATTTTGTTTACATGCAAGGGTTGCTTTACCATTTACTTTAACAGCACATGCTCCACAGATACCATGACGACATGAACGACGGTAAGAGAATGAACCATCATGTTCCCATTTAATTTTATTCATAAGGTCAAGAATAAGTTCATCTTTTCCCACTTCCATTGTATAACTTTTGTACGATGGAAGATAGTCTGTTTCAGCATTGAATCTAAATGCTTTTATTGTTACTTTTCGTGTATCTTTATTCATCAACCCCTCCTTAATAGGTACGTTCTTTAGGCTCAAACTTACCAAGCACAACTTCACCCCACTCATGTGTCATATTAAAATCTTTATCCATATATGCATAAGTGTGTTTTAAATAGTTTTCATCATCTCTAGTAGGGAAATCTTCACGGAAGTGACCACCACGACTCTCCTTACGGTTTAATGCCCCATCAACAATAAACTTTGAAAACTCTAACATATGACCAAGCTCAATTGCCTCTTGAAGGTCTGTGTTAAAAGTTTCAGATTTGTCATCTATTCTAATGTCATTAAATCTACCAAGAAGTTCATCTATAAGTGCCAGTTGTTCTTCTAGTGACTCTTGGGTTCTAAATACACCAGCATTTTTAGTCATTCCTACTTGTAGCTCTTCTCTTAATGCAGGGACACGCTCTTTACCATTAGAAGTTTTGAGTTTTTCTATCTCTGCTAACATTCTGTCTGCATCTGACTCTTTTGCTGGACGAAGTTCTATACCTTCATCTAGTTTTTTAACCATGTTTTCACCAGCGTGACGACCAAAGAGTAGGGCTTCTAGTACTGAGTTTGCACCCAGTCTGTTTGCACCATGAACCGATACACAAGAACACTCACCTGCAGCGTAGAATCCTTCTGTCATCTCTGTTGGAGATTTTCTAACTTCACAGTTGATATTGGTTGGAATTCCACCCATAGAGTAGTGTGCAGTTGCTGAGATATGAATTGGTTCTTTTAACATATCTTGTCCTTGGAATGCAATGGCAAGTTCTCTAAGCTCTGGAAGACGTGTTAAAATAATCTCAGGGTCAAGGTGCGTCAAGTCAATATTTACAGACTGACCATCTTTACCAACACCTTTACCTTGACGAACCTCTTCCATAATAGCACGACTTACAACATCACGAGAAGCCAACTCCATAGCATTTGGAGCATACTTAGTCATAAATCTTTCACCTTCAGAGTTGAAAAGACGACCACCTTCACCACGTGCAGCCTCAGAGATAAGTACTCCAGAACCACCAAGTCCAGATGGGTGAAACTGTACAAACTCCATATCTTCTAAAGGAAGACCATGACGTGCTACGATAGATAGTGAATCACCTGTGTTTGCATGTGCATTTGAGTTAAATCTATATGCTCTACCATGTCCACCTGTAGCAAACATGGTTACTTTTGCATTGAAAATTGCAGGTTCTGAGTTTCTAATGTCATAAGCTACAATTCCCGATACTTTTCCATCTTCATAGATAAGGTCAGAACAGTACCACTCATCAAATACTTCTATCCCTGCTCGGTCAGCTTGTTCATAAATAGCTTGAAGCACGGCTAGACCTGTTCTGTCTTTTGCGTAACATGCTCTAGGTTTTGACTGTCCACCAAAAGGACGAATAGCTATTTTACCTTCTTCATCTCTTGAAAATGTTGCTCCCATTCTCTCTACCCAACGAATGGTTTCAGGTGCTTTTGTACACATAAGTTCAACACAATCTTGGTCAGCTAAGTAATCAGAACCTTTAACTGTATCAAATTCATGAAGTTCTGTAGAATCATCCTTATGTAGTGCTGCATTTATTCCACCTTGAGCTGCCCCAGAGTGACTTCTAAGTGGGTGAAGTTTTGTTATGACTGCTGTTCTTTTTCCTGCTTCTGTTAATTCTTTTGCTGCTGCTAAACCAGCTAACCCAGAACCAACGATTACAGCATCATATTCGTAAATCTTTATACTCATACTGCCATGTCCTTTTAAATAAGAAATTTGTAAAGATTATATTCCTAAGCCTATTACAGCTTATTGAATGTAAAACTATAGCATCTATTAGAGTTAACTATGTTACAATTTTTCCATTAACGATTATGATTTAAGATAGATAAAGAAGATTATATAATGGTTAGAATAACTTTAGGTTATTTTTTGCAAGACAATCTCTATTTTCGATACTTATCGAAATATAGAGATAATCCAACGAATTAACGCAATTATAATATAAAGAATTAGAGTTAAAATTATGGGGTGCCATAATCCTAATGAACTTCTATCTAAAGTATTAAAATGCTCTATAGGATGAGAAACCCATGCACTAAAGTGCATAAGTAGAGATAAAAGAATCAAAAGTATTATAAATACTTTCAACTCTTTTATAATGAGATTCATTACATTAAACCTCTCATCATTAAGTACCAATACATAGGTTTAAGCATATAGAGGTCAAATGCCCACCACATCCAACGTGGACGACTTGGGTCAAGAATAGGGAATGATGGTGCTAGACCTTTATAGTCAAACTCTGCTAGCATAATCTCACCATATTGAGTTTTTAGTGGACAAACAGTATATCCATCAAAAAAAGCTGTTGGTTTTTTCCCTTCTATTACGGATACAAGGTTATCCACTAAAATAGGACCATGGTGACGTGCAGATCCACCTGTTTTTCCTTTTGGAATTCCTAATATATCTCCAATTCCAAATACATTTGAGAATCTTCTATGTTGTAGTGTAAACTTATCACACTCTAACCAACCTTTCCCTGTTCCTTTTGTCCAACCTAATGAAGAGTTAGCAACAGCATCTACAGGTTTCATAGGAGGAACAATATGGATAAAGTCGTAAGAGAGTTCAACCATTTTTGTGCTTATTATCATTTCAAACTCTTCGAGATCTTCATCCCAGGCACCTTTTGTTTTTATTTTATGTTCAAAAGTTGCTATCTTATTTTCTGGGTCAATTTTTCGTAAAACATGATCAAATTTATCATCAATATTCCCATACATTGGTGTTACTTCTTCTACTAATGTTTTGTTATACTCAGGTACACCAAAAAGGGTTGTCCCCTTTTTACAAAATGAAAATTTAGCATTTTTACTAAGATCTTCACCACCTTGAGGACCATTTCCTCTTAGGTTGTCATCACTTAGGTAAAGAATCTTTTGAGGTGCTCCACCACATTTAATAGCTGTATCAGGTTGAGTACAGATAACATTAATAGGTTTTTCAGGTGATGCTTTTTCTGCAGCAGCTCTCATCTCTTGGAACCATTGCCATGTCAATGGACCACCCTTTGCTGTTCCTTCTGCTGGATTGTTAAGATAAACACTAGAAATTCCATGTTTACCAACTAAATCTTCACTCATTCCTTCAATCGCTTCATAGTCATACTGTAGTCCAGTTGCAACAACAAGATAATCATAAGAGATATTACCATTTTTAGCTGTAGTAACTGTATTTTTTTCAGGAGTGAAAACAGTAACTTCATCTTTAACCCAATTTACATCATCTGGAATAAAATCACTGTTGTTCTTTTTTAACTCTTCTACTGACATGACTCCAGCAGCAACAAATACCTGAGCAGGTTGGTATAGATGTACTTCATTTGGAGCAATCAAAGTAATATCTGCATTAGGAGTAGCTTTTCTTAAACGAGCTGTTGCCATAATCCCACCAGCACCTCCTCCAACAATAACAATTTTAACTTTTTTGTCACTACTGTTTGAAGCTTCAGCTTGTACAGGTGCTCCCATCATCATGGCTCCACCACCAATCCCCATTACCTTAAGGGCATCTCTTCTTGACATCCCTTCCACATTATTGAGTACATTATATGTAACTTGACTAGATTTAATTTTACTTCGCATCTAAATCATACCTTCCTTATAATTTTAATAAATATAAGTTATAGTATATAGGTATATATATTAATTATAATTAATATAAGAAAAATTTATTTAATTTTCATTAAACACGTAACAAAAAGATACTCAACAGTACTTTGGTATAGAATTTTAAATCATACTTTTATCACTTATGCTAACAAAAAAGATATGTTATAATAGAGTCATTTATAAATAAAGGGTAATTAAATAAATATGAATAAAGAAGATTATCTGATTAAGAGATTAAGTTCCAAGTATATAGGTGATGATGGAGCAATTGTTGGCGATAAAATTTATAGTATGGATGCTTTTTTTGAAAATGTTCATTTTAAACGTGAATGGATGAGTCTAAGACAAATAGCAAGAAAAGCTATGTTGGTCAATATATCTGATGCTATAGCGATGAATGCTAAACCTATTTATGCTCTTATAACCCTTTCACTTCCAAAAGATATTACTACAGATGATATAGATGAAATAACAGCTTCCCTCCATGAAGTGGCTACAGAGTACTCTTGTGAAATTATAGGTGGAGACACCATAGCAGGTGAACGTTTGGATTTTTCTATAACTATTATTTCAGAAAGTAGAACCCCTTTAATGAGAAAAGGTTTAAAAGAGAAGGATATATTAGCCTATACAGGTATCTTAGGTAATAGTAAAAAGGACTTAAACAGACTTTTTAAAGGTGAGAAAGTATCTGATGACTCTAGATTTATAGAGCCTGTTTTACGCCAAGAGTTCATAGAAAAATCAAGAAAATATTTGTCTGTGGGTATGGATATATCTGATGGTCTTTTTTGTGACAGCAATAAACTACTAGCTTATAATAACTTAGGCTTTGTACCTTTAATAGATATAGAAGATGAAGTAGGTTCAAGTGGTGAGGAGTATGAAATGCTTATAGGTTTTGATATTAAAAATATAGAGACTATTCAAAATATTGCTAATGATTTAAATGTTCCTTTAACTCTTTTCGCTAAAGTTGCAGTTAATAGTAGACGCTTTGAATGTGTCGGACATCATTTTTAAAATAAAAGGTAAATAGTTTATGGAATATTTCACATGGAATGCAGACCCTGTTTTGTTAAATTTAGGACCATTTCAACTCTATTGGTATGGTTTACTGTTTGTAGGCTCATTTGTAGTTGGTTCTTGGATATTAAAATGGATATATGTAAGAGAAGGTAAAGATCCTGAGGTATTGGAATCTCTTTTTATTTATATTATTATAGGTGCTGCAGTAGGTGCAAGGCTGGTTCACTGTTTCTTTTATGACCCAAGTTATTATTTAGCCAACCCTATGAAAATCTTTGCCGTTTGGGAAGGTGGACTGGCTTCTCATGGTGGAGTTATGGGCGTACTTTTAGCCACATGGCTTTTTACTAGAAAAGAGAAAGAGTCGTTTACTTGGTTACTCTCAAGACTTGCTATTCCTGCTGCTCTTTCAGGTGCTGCTATTCGTATAGGTAACTTCATGAACTCCGAGATAGTAGGGCAACCCACCGATGTACCTTGGGCAATTGTTTTTGAGCGTATAGACAACCTTCCAAGACACCCATCTCAGCTTTATGAGTCAGTAGCTTATTTGCTTATTTTTGTTTTTCTTCTGCTTGTTTACAGAAGTGTAAAACCTGCTTTTGCCACAAAAATACTACCTGCTTTATGGTTCATAACCATCTTTACCGTAAGATTTTTCCTAGAGTTTGTAAAAACAAAACAGGCAGCTTATAATGTAGATCAAACTTTTACAACAGGTCAGTGGTTAAGTGTTCCTTTTATACTTCTTGGTTTGGTTTGGCTGGTTTGGGCGTTTGTTTCTGAGAAGAAAGCGTAGGGTGCTGTTTTCAACGCACCATTTAATAAAATTGGCATAAAGGAAAGTTTTGTCGAAAGTCTTAGGTAGATTTGAAGAAAGGGAATATGGACAATGTAAATATTGTCATCAAACTATGAAAAAAGTCGATTGTGCAAAAGAAGGTAAAAATACTGAATATGACTTTAGTATTCATGAATTTATAACATTTGTTTTATGGCTTGTATCATTATTTTTTAGTTCATATAAAGAGAAGTTAGAAAAACATAAATTTAAAATTACATGTGTTAATAAAGATTGCATCGGGTACTTAGATGGATGCTATGTCAATAAGTAAATATTTAAAATGAAGTAAAGGAATCTAAATTTTTAGATGATACATCATTTAAATCTAAAAAAGAGAGGGTGCAATGATGCTTAACTCCAATATCTGTTCTTCATCTGGAGTTTGGGGAACAAGGGCAAAGCCCTGTAGGTCGGGATGTCCTCTTCCCGACATCTGCTTATATCACCAATAAATCTTATTGTTCCATAGATACCTTGAATGCAAATATTTTTTGTTTGTATGGGCTTTTTCTTTATGCTTGTTTACGTCGGGAAGAGGACATCCCGACCTACGGGTTTTTGAGCCTTTTGGCGAGATTTTTTAGTGTGCCAATTCTATTGAAAGGTACGTTGGAAAACAGCACCTATGTTACAAAAAAAGGGATTTAGTTATATGTCGAAGAAAATGAATATTTTCAACATATAAAGCGAACATGTTTTAAAAATATGTAAAAAAAATGCAACTTTTTTTACATATAAAGTATAATACCAGGAAAACTACCCAAAACAACGAAAGAAAAAAATGCAAAACCTCCTGTACCCAGTAAAAGTAAAAAACAATTTTATATTTAACCCGACCAGTCGTGACTTTATTGTCGATGAGATTCCTCTTTATGAGTTTACAGGGGAGGGGGAACACCTTATTTTACATGTGCGTAAAAAAGACATGACTACTTGGGAGATGGTCTCGGCTATTGCTAAGTATTGTAAGATTAAACAGCGTGATATCGGTTATGCAGGGTTAAAAGACAAGAATGCCATGACCATGCAGTACATCTCTTTACTTGCTAAAGACAATGAAGAGATAATGAAAACCTTTAATCATGACAAAATCAAAATACTTGGAACTTATCGACACAATAACAAGATACGCATAGGACACTTAAAAGGAAACCACTTTAAAGTTCGTCTTAAAAAAGTACTTGGAGTACAAAAAGACAAACTGGATTCTGTTGTAAAATGGGTGAAAAAAAATGGTGTGCCAAATTATTTTGGAAACCAACGTTTTGGAAATACAGGTGATAACTGGAAAGAGGGAAAAGCCATTATGGAGGGGACTCTTAAAATAAGAGATAGAAAGAAAAAAACCTTTCTACTCAATGCCTATCAGTCATATCTGTTTAATGCTTGTCTATCAAAACGTATAGAACTCTCTATGTTGCTAGATGCTTTTTCAGAAGCAGATGCAGAAAAGGTATTTAAACTTCCAGAGGATTCATTAAAAGGAACAAAAAAACAGCCTCACTTCTTTAAACTTTTAGAGGGTGACTTAATGATGCACTACCCTTATGGACGTGTTTTTGAGTTGGAGTCACTAGAAGAGGAGGCTAAACGCTTTGCTGAATTTGACATAGCACCTTCGGGTCTGCTCCCTGGGAAACGTGTGAGCCGAACCACTAAAGTTTCTGAGCTTATAGAGAAAAACTATGATGAAGAGGTTGGAGAGAATGGAGCTAGACGTTATGCATGGATAAAGGTTACAGATATAAAGAAAAATTATGTAGAAGAGAAGGCTCACTATGAGTTGGAGTTTACTCTACCTAAGGGATCGTATGCGACAAATGTTTTAGATGTTCTACGAGGTTCAGCTATTTAATTCCCAACTCTTTAAGGGTATATTTCATAACAGCCCCATCATCATCTGCAAAGAAAACATCATCATTTTTTCCAAAAGCTATGCCCTCTTGAGCAAATTTTGGAAGTTTGATTTTCTTTTTTATCTTATCTCTTTTTAAATCATAAATATAGAGTTTATCTTTATCATCAGAGACGATATAGAGTTTTTTATCTTTATACTCTAACCCTGAAGAGTCTTTGACTCTATGGTTGATAATATCTATAACCTTCGCATAGTTAGCAGCTGTTTTGACAACTAAGAGATTGGAATCTTTTTTCTTTTTAGCTTGAATGGCAAGATAGTATAGCTCACCTATTTTGGTTATGCCTTCTATGCCCATCGGTCTGTTTAGTTTAAACTTTTCACTTTTTACTTTGAGAAATTTTTTCTCCATGGTTTTACGGTCTACCTGAAGTAAAGCACCATCTTCTACTGCAAAAGTAATGGTCTCATCTTCACAAAATACACCCTCTAAGTCGTATTTCCCTAGTTTGTATTCGGAGATTATTTTACCTGATGGAGTTATTTCAGAGTACCAGCCTTCATCATTAGCTACCATAAGTGTGTCACTGTTGTTACAGTATGAGATACCTGAAGCTTCAGGTATGGAGGCTATTTTGTTAGGGTTAGAGTCAGAATTTTTAGCATCACAAGCTGTAATGGTTAAAAGAAAAAAGCTACTAAGAAGAAGATTTTGAACTGTTTGTTTCATTGTTTTCACTTTTTTTGAGTTCCCTTATATCTACACCATAAGTAACTTTAAACTCATAAAGTGAGTCATTTAAAAACTCCATAAGAGCAGTTTCATTTTTCTCTCCTATAATAGGCTCCACTAACACTTCATCGTTTGAACCTAAAAAATAGACTGTAGGTGTGCCATTGGGAGGTATAAGGTTATCTGGAATCTTTTCACCAAGATAGACTTTTTTTATCTGAAAATAGTTATCTATAAGCTTTTTAGGAGCTTCTAAACTCATAACCTTTTCTAGTTTATCGCATGATGGACACTCTGGTTGTGTTACAAAAAGCATGGTAATCCTGTCTGGAATAACTTTTTCTTTTTTTGTTTGCTCTTCAGGAGTACTACAATTACTTATAAAAAAAAGCATAAAAATAACGGTTATATATTTTACTAAAAACATGTTTTTCCTTAATTGTTAGGTGTTATTATATCATAAAATTAGTTTTTTCAAATGGCATAGATATGGCTCAATACGCTATAATACCACATGAAATTTTACCGAATATATATAGAGTTAACTAATGTTTGTGGGCTTAGATGCTCTTTTTGTCCTACTAAAAACCTTCCCAATACCACCATGAGTCTTGAGTTTTTTGAATCGGTAGTAAAACAGAGTAAAGTTTTTACTAATGAAATAGCTTGTCATGTGGTAGGTGACCCACTAACGCTTTCTAATCTGAGTGAATATTTAGACATTATTCATAAGTATAAGATGAAAACCTTGCTTACTACATCTGGTTACTTTATGAAAAAGCATAACTATGAAACTCTTTTTCATCCTGCTGTTAAGCAGATAAATGTTTCGCTTAACGCTTTTAATAAGAATGATACCTCTATAACTTTTGAGCAGTATATGAAGCCTATTTTGGAGCTTTGTCATAAGAAGGTGAAGCAGGAGAAGGAGCTTTTTATAAACCTTCGTATGTGGAATCTTGATGAAGTTATGAGTGAAGAGGCTTTTAACTTGGAACTTTTTTCTTTATTAGAGAGAGAGTTTGATGTTAGTTTAGATTTAAGAAGTTTAGACCCTAAAGAGAAGAAGAACATACGACTTGACAACAAAGTGTTGCTTCATTTTGATAACTACTTTGAGTGGCCCTCATTGGCAAATCCAAATTATGGACATGGAACTTGTCAAGGGCTTAGTTCTCATATAGGGGTACTGGCTAC
>JALUKQ010000068.1 GCA_027056485.1 Campylobacteraceae bacterium
AGGTGGATTCCAAGCTGTTAAACAACAAGTTACCATGATGTGGATGCAAGAGCAGAGAGGTCAAGCAGGACAAGACTTTTTTAATAAGTTAAAATCTAATGCAAACATTAGAGTTATTCGTTTATAGTATTATTTAAATAGAAAAAGAGATAAAAGGAAATAGTAGATGGGATTAAAAGCAGACAGTTGGATACGTGAGAAATCACTTAAAGAAGAGATGATAACACCATTTTGTGAAGCCTTAGTAGGAGAAGGTGTTGTCTCTTATGGACTAAGTTCATATGGTTATGACATTAGAGTAAGTGATGAGTTTAAAATCTTCACCAATATCAATGCCGAGGTGGTTGACCCAAAAGACTTCAATGAAAACAATGTAGTAGATTTTAAGGGTAACGTATGTATCGTTCCTCCTAACTCTTTTGCTTTAGCACGAACAGTTGAGTACTTTAAGATGCCATCAGATACCTTAGCTATCTGTTTAGGTAAAAGTACTTATGCACGTTGTGGAATCATAGTTAATGTTACACCTTTTGAGCCAGGGTTTGAGGGGCATATTACCATAGAAATTTCAAACACAACTCCTCTACCAGCTAAAATATATGCCAATGAAGGGATAGCTCAGGTACTATTTTTAGAAGGTGATGAGCAGTGTGAAACTACCTATAGAGATAGAAAAGGTAAATACCAGAGTCAAACAGGTATTACATTACCAAGAATTCTTAAAGAGTCTTAAGGTTAATAGAATATAATTATTAGTAACAAAAAATTAAATAAGGACACAAAATGGGTTTTTTTGATTTTATATCAGATGCAGGTAAAAAATTACTAGGAAAAGGTGATGATGCTGCTGCCATTAAAGAAGAGATAGAGAATAGTTTTTCTGAACTTCCAGTAGATGGTCTTACAGTTGGTGTTGAAGGTGACAGAGTTGATTTGGCAGGCGTAGCTCAAAACTATCCTACTAGAGAAAAAGCAATTTTAATAGCTGGTAATGTAGAAGGTATAGCACAAGTAAATGCTGACCAACTTGTAACCATGGAGCAGATATCTGAAGAAAATACCAGAGAGATTCCTGAAGAGATTTTCTATAGCATAGCTAAAGGTGATACTCTATGGGCAATTGCTGATAAATTTTATGATGATGGAAGTAAATACACACATATTGTTGATGCTAATATTGAAGTTATCAAAGATGCCGATAAGATTTATCCTGGTCAAATGATTAGAATTCCAGAAGTTCTTGCATAAGAAAAGTGCTTAAAGGAGTAGGCTCAAAACCTACTCTATATTTTTTTTACGACAGCATCACTATCTAGTTCAACATCTATAGAGAGTGCTTCTAAGTCACCATCCACCTCTTTTTTTATCTCAACACCTTTTACACCTATATATTTCTTAACTACCTCAATAATTTCAGCTTTCATCTCATCCATAAATGGATACGCATTAGATCTATCTCTGTCAGACATAATAGCAATAGTTAATCTATCTTTAGCAACATCAGCACTTTTTTTTCTTTTAAAAAATCCAAACATTATTTAAACATCCCCGATAATTTTGAGAAAAATCCAGAGTTTGCAACCTCTATATCTTTCATATCTACTTTTTTACCACAAAGACGTGATGAAATTCGTAGATAAGCCTGTCCTGCAATCGATTTTTTATCTAAAATAACTGGTTTACCTTGGTTTGAAGCATCTATAACACCTTTATCTTCAGGTACTTTTCCAAGAAGTTTAACACTTAAAATTTCTAAGATATCTTCACTCTTTAACATCTCACCTTTTTGCACCATATCTGCATCAATACGGTTGATAATGAGATACTTAGCAACCTCTTCACCATTTTTTACTTTATAAGACTTAGAATCTAAAATACCTATCGCTCTATCTGCATCACGAATAGAAGAGACCTCAGGGTTTACAACAATAATAGCAGCATCAGCAAACTCAATAGTATGTTCATAACCACTCTCTATTCCTGCAGGTGCATCTAAAATAACAAAGTCAAACTCTTCTTTAAGTTCAGCCACAAGTTTTTGAACTTTATCAGACGCTAAAACAGTTTTATCTTTACTTTGTGAAGCTGCCAAAAAGAAAAGGTTTTCATTAACTTTACTCTTGATAAGTGCTTGCTTTACAGAAGCATCACCCTCCATAACTTGAACAATGTCATAAACAACACGGTTCTCTAAGCCTAAAATCATATCTAAGTTTCTTTGACCAATATCAAAGTCTACTACCACACATTTTTTATCGTTTAGTGCAACACCTAAACCAAGGTTTGCTGTGGCTGTTGTTTTACCAACACCACCTTTCCCACTAATTACTGCTATTACTATGCCCAATTTATCTCCTTCTTTAACACTGGTGTTATGATTATTTCATTATTTTTTAATTCAACTCGGTTCAGTTTATTTGCCAAAAGATTGTTTTCAACTTCAACACCATGAAAGATTATATTTGCTTTTGGTGAAGCTGTTAACATCATAAAATTTCCGTTACAACGAATAGCACCCTCAACAACTTTAGTAATGATAACATTACCTAAAGCATTAATAGTCGCCCCACTGTTAACACGGTTAAGAAGTAGTAAGTCACCTTCAATATTAAGCTCCCGACCACTTCTAACCATATTATCAAGTACGGTTAAGTTGTTTTGTAAACGTGAAGACAACTCTTCTACTTTTGCCTCAGTAATCTGTTGAGAGACAGCTCTTTGGGCTTTTTCTGCTTCAAGTTCACTCTCTAATGCTTTTCTACTTCGTCCTTTTGGCAAGTCAAAATCATGTAGATATTTTAATTTTTTAACCTTTAAATAGGTCTCAATACGCTTAGGTAATTTACCCTGTATAACAATAAGATGATCTTTAAAAAGTGTATAATTCGCATCAAAGAAGCTCATGAACTTCTCTTCATCATCAATTCGCGTCTCATATATTTTAACTGAATATTGATTACTCTTCAAAAAATCTCCTGTTATTATCTATTAAATATAGATTTTATCTATTTTTGCATTAATAAACGGTTTAAAGCTACCAATAATAGTCCTTTTTTAGATTTTTATAATAAATAACAAGTCATAATCTTTTATGAAAAAAACATTAACCCTTATTTCTTTTTATATTTTGATGACTGCTTGTAGTATAAGTAATTCTCTTGTTTATACTGGTGATGAGAAAGTAGCTCCTAAAATGAAGATTAAAATTTTAGACCAAACTTCCCTTGCTTATAAAACTAAAAATCGTTTACCTTTCTCCGAAATTTCTGATATCTCGTATGATGAGAAACACCAAAAACTCTATATGATTGGAGACAAAGGTTACTTCTACACTTTTTCTGCAAAATTTTCTCATAAAATTGATAAGCTCAAGTACTTAGGTGCAAATAAACTACGAGAACAAAAAACCAAATCGAGCTATGACAGTGAAGGTTTAACCCATGACAATAGAGGTCAACTATATATATCTTTTGAGGGTACACCTCGTGTGGCAACCATTAATACCTCTGGATATATTGGTAAGGACCTGAAACTTACGAATCATATAAAAAACTCTAAAAATTATAGAAGTTCAAATAAAATGCTTGAAGCCTTAGCATGGCATCCTAAATATGGTCTTTTAACAGCAGCAGAGTACCCTACCCGTAACAAGAAAATAAAAGAACAAAGTATCTACTCTTTAAATGGAAAAGTATGGAACTTTAAAGCAGAGCATCATAAAAACTCTGCAGTAACTGCCATAGAAGTAATGGATGATGGTAACCTACTTATTTTAGAACGTGCCTATGCCGGTCTATCTAAACCTTTTGTTATTACATTGAAAAAACTTTACCTCAATAAATGTGATAAAAAATATCAATGTAAAACAGAAATTCTAGCTTCTATGAATAGCTATGATGGCTGGGGAGTTAACAACTATGAAGGGTTAGCAAAAGTAGAGAAAAATCGTTACCTTATGGTTTCAGATAATAACAATAAACAAATACTAAGAACCGTATTGATCTATTTTGAGGTGAAACAATGATACAGCTACTACGAACGTCCATAGCAATTCTTCTACTTGCTAGTCTGTCATATTTTGGCTTTATTACCTATAAGTATGCTAAAAATTATGAAGCAAGTACCAGTCAAATAGCAGCTGCTTGTGATGCAAATGGTTTAGCCAGTGAAAAAATAGATGCATTAACCTCTATCATCTCTTTTGGATTGGTAAAAAATGAAAGTAAAATAGTATTACAAAAACTCAAAGAGAAACAAAAAGTCTCTAAAGAAAAAAGTGAAGAGTACCTCTACTATTTTATGGGGACTTTAGCCCTCACTTTACTCTTTATTTTTACTTGTAGCCTAAGAGGAGCAGCGTTGACCTTAAGTTTTGTTACCTTTATATCTTTAATTTATGGACTTATTAACCCTATACTTATGGTAACCATACATAAACAGGTAGAGTATTTAGGAGATGTTATTTTATCCTTTGAATCAAAAGGAATTATTGGCTCTATCCATAAACTTTTTGAGAGTGGCGAGAGTGCTGTTGCTATTACAATTTTACTCTTTTCAGTACTGCTACCATTACTGAAAAGTCTTACCTTAACCTCTACCTTACTCTTTCATAAACATCCATGGAGCAGACATTTAGTGAACTTTTTTAAACATATAGGCAAATGGTCTATGATAGATGTTTTTGTGGTTGCAACATTTTTAGTCTACTTAACAAGTAATGGTGGAGGCATCTCTCAAGCAGAGATTCAAGTGGGACTCTATTTTTTCTTGGTTTATGTCATTTTATCTATGATTACAGCCATACAAACACAAAAAGTTCTACAAAGAGAAGATTAAATAAATTAACTTTATCACGCATTAAATTTCTCGATACATTGGGAGTAGAGACTTTAGTCTCATTAACTTTTGAGACTAAAGCTCCAACTCCATTAAATAACCATCTTTATATCTTTATGATCTTGAAATGCTTTAAAAAGAGCATTTCTATCCTCTTCTGATGCTACTTCACAAGTAGTAGTCAGAGCACAAAACTTTCCTTTACTAGAAGTTTTTCCCTTTCCAGTAGTATAATCTCTATCTCCCATAACTTCAAAAATACAAGCTTCTAAACACTCTGGAGATGTTCCTATTATTTTATAACCCCATTCACATGGGTACTCTATATCTGGTCTTTCACATGTATTACCGTCTAAAATCACCTGATTTTCCTCCTAATTTTCTTTCTAATTGTATATTTTTTATTATCATCCCTTTATCAATGGCTTTGAGCATATCATAAATGGTTAGCAGTCCGATAGATACACCCATCAGTGCTTCCATCTCTACCCCTGTTTGTCCCTTTAGCTTGGCTTGAACTGTCAGTTTAAAACCTGGTAAATCCTCTAACTCTTCTATATCTGTTTTAACAGAAGTCAGCATAAGAGGATGACACATAGGAATAAGGGTACTTGTCTGTTTTGTTCCTTGAATGGCAGCTACCACTGCTGTTTGTAAAACGGGACCTTTTTTTGCAACATTTTGAACCACTGCCCTATATGCCTCTGGAGTCACTTCTATAATACCTGATGCAACAGCTATACGTGTAGAGTCTTCTTTGTCAGAGACATCTACCATTTTAGGCTTATTGTTCTCATCTAAATGTGTTAAGTTCATTTCTAACCTTTTTTCATAACTTCATAACTCTTTGAATTTTAGCAAAAAAAGATTAATAAATCAGAACAAATAAATATAAGTTTATTTTCTATACAAAACAAATAAATTCAATTTAAGTTGTATATTTTTATTGTTTTTTGCTATTTTTCATGTTATACTTATATAAACTTATATAAATCATAAAAGTATAAATTATAAAATCATAATAATAAAAGGAGAATCTTGTGAATGCCTCGATACTCAATATCCCTAATAACAAGCAGCAATGCTCCAAACATATAGAACCACCAATAAAAGAGTATTCAAATTTTACATATATTCAAAAAAGAATCATTGACTTTTTGCTTAGTTTTTTACTGATGTTTGTTAGTATTCCTATCGTTGCTGTTATTATTTTTCGTGTTAAAAAAGAGTCTCCTGGACCTATTTTCTTTAAACAAACACGTATAGGATTACATGGTAAACCTTTTACTTGTTATAAGTTTAGAAGCATGCACATTCATACCGTTACAGAAGATGGTGTCTATACGCAAAATCAAGACCTTAGAATTTTTCCGTTTGGACAATTTATGCGTAAAACAAGAATTGATGAATTACCTCAAATTATTAATGTTATCAAAGGGGATATGCATATTTTAGGTCCAAGAGCTGAATGGGATATTTTATCTAAGAAATATGAAGAGCAGATAAAAGATTATAAGAAACGTTATTTAGTAAGACCAGGTATTACAGGTCTAGCACAAGTCTCTTACCCTTACGGACGAAATATTTATGATGCAGAACAAAAATTAGGTTATGATTTAGAATATATCAAAACTTGGTCTCTATTCTCTGAAATCAAAGTCATACTTCAAACCGTTAAAGTTGTTTTAGGAAGACAAGGTCTTTAATATCAAGTTTTATATAAAATTATACACTTTAAAAAATAAAGTTTTATATAAAATTTAGGATGTATGATGAAATACAACGATGTAAAGAATAATTTACTAAAAAATCAAAAAACATGGCTAATCACGGGTGTAGCAGGATTTATCGGCTCAAATTTAGCTGAAGCCCTTCTCAAACTTAATCAAAAAGTTGTCTCTATCGATAACTTCTCAACCGGTCACAGATATAATTTAGAACATATAAAAAACTCTGTAACAGATACACAGTGGAAAAACTTTACATTCATAGAAGGTGACATCACTAACTTTGAGACCTGCCAAAAAATTACAAAAAATATAGATATAATCTTACATCAAGCAGCACTTGGTTCTGTTCCAAGATCCATAGATACCCCTATTATTTCAAACCACGCAAATGTTACAGGTTTTTTAAATATGCTCACAGCAGCAAAAGATAATGGAGTAAAACGTTTTGTCTATGCTTCATCATCTTCTGTTTATGGAGATTCTGAAGAGCTACCAAAAGTAGAAGAAAAAACAGGTAACCTACTCTCCCCTTATGCTGTTACTAAATATGTCAATGAACTCTATATGGGTGTCTTTCATAAATGTTATGGCATGGAAGCCATTGGTCTTCGTTACTTTAATGTTTTTGGTAAAAGACAAGACCCAAATGGTGCCTATGCAGCAGTTATTCCCAAATGGATTGGTCAGATTTTAAATGGAGAAGATTTATTTATAAATGGTGATGGAGAGACAAGTCGAGACTTCACCTACATAGACAATGTAATTCAAGCCAATATATTAGCAGGAACTACTACAAACCCTAAAGCATATGGTCAAGCATTCAACACAGCTATAGGAGGTAGGGAAACTCTAAACAATCTATATGGCACTATAGTAAAAGGTTTAAAGAAAAATCTTCCAGAACTAAAAGTGAAAGATGCCATCTATAGAGATTTTCGAGCTGGTGATATTAGACACTCCAATGCAAATATTGATAAAATGCAAGAACTTTTAGAATACAGACCAACACATTCATTAGAAGATGGATTATCAGAATCAATTACATGGTATATAGAAGATATTATAAAAAAATAGTATTAAATTAATTTGTTTACAGTATATAATAGTATATAATAATTCAAAACATAATTAATATAATTAATATAATTAATATAATTAATATAATTAATATAATTAATATAATTAATATAATTAATATATGTATTTTATATAAAATAATTTAAAAATAATTTTAGGAAAGAAACATGAGTAAAATAGCAGTCATAGGATTAGGTTACGTCGGTTTACCATTAGCACACGCATTTTCAGAAAAGTATGAAGTAGTAGGTTTTGACATTGCACAATGGAGAATAGATGAGCTACGTTCTGGAATAGATAGAACTCTAGAATTAAGTGAAGCACAAGTAAATGAAGCCATTGCAAATAAAATGCAATTTACCAATAAATTAGAAGAAATAGCAGATTGTAATATCTACATAGTAACCGTACCAACCCCTATAGATAAACACAAAAAACCAGACTTAACTCCTCTGCTTAAAGCTTCTGAGTCAATTGGTTCTGTTCTAAAAAAAGATGATATCGTTATTTATGAGTCAACTGTTTACCCTGGTGCAACAGAGGAAGATTGTGTTCCTATTTTAGAAAAAGTATCAGGTCTAAAGTTCAATGAAGATTTCTACTGTGGTTACAGCCCAGAGCGTATTAACCCAGGGGACAAAGAACATACTGTTACGAAAATTCTAAAAGTAACAGCTGGTTCAACTCCTGAAATAGGAAAAAAAGTAGATGAACTCTATGCAAGCATCATTATAGCTGGTACTCATTTAGCTCCAAATATAAAAGTAGCAGAAGCTGCTAAAGTTATAGAAAACTCTCAACGAGACATAAATATCGCTTTTGTCAATGAACTCTCTATGATATTTAATAGACTAGACATAGATACTAATGCCGTACTAGAAGCAGCAGGAACAAAATGGAATTTCTTACCCTTTAAACCAGGTTTGGTTGGTGGTCACTGCATTGGTGTTGACCCGTACTACTTAACACACAAAGCTCAAGAAGTCGGTTATAATCCTGAGATTATCTTAGCAGGTAGAAGACTAAATGATAACATGGGAATCTATGTAGCTAATCAAGTTATAAAACTGATGATTAAAAAAGGTCAAAAGATAGAAGGTTCAAAAGTGTTAGTTCTAGGTATTACTTTTAAAGAGAACTGTCCAGATATTAGAAACTCAAGAGTGATTGATGTTATACGTGAACTTCAAGACTTTGGCTGTAACGTTGAAGTTTCTGATTATTGGGCAGACAAAGAAGAGGTTCAAAGAGAATACAAACTTAATTTAGTAGAAAATGCTAATACTGATAATTATGATGCTGTGGTTTTAGCTGTTGCTCATGATGAGTATAAAGAGATAGAACTTAATAATAAGGAGCAAATTGTTTTTGATATTAAGTCTATGTTAAAAAATAGTGATGGGAGATTATAACAATGAATAAAAAAAACTTTGCACTAATTGGTGCATCGGGCTACATAGCACCAAGACACATGAAAGCTATTAAAGAAACAGGGAATGAATTAGTAGCAGCATTAGATCCTTATGATGGGATAGGGATTATGGATAGTAACTTTCCACAAGCTGACTTTTTTACAGAATTTGAACGTTTTGATAGATTTGTAGATAAATGGAGAAGAGACACAGGAAAAAAAATAGACTATATGTCTATTTGTTCACCAAACTATCTACATGATTCACATATAAGATTTGGTCTGAAATCAGGAGCAGATGTTATCTGTGAAAAACCATTGGTTCTTAACCCTTGGAATATTGATCAATTAAAAATTATTGAAGAAGAGACTGGTCATAAAGTTTATAATATTCTACAATTACGACTTCATCCTTCAATTATTGAACTTAAAGAAAAAGTAACCAAAGAGCTAGAAGAAAATCCACATAAAATGTATGATATTGACTTAACTTACTTAACTTCAAGGGGTAAATGGTACTTCATATCATGGAAAGGAGACCAAAGTAAATCAGGTGGAATCGCTTCAAACATTGGTGTACACTTTTATGATATGTTAACTTGGATATTTGGTGAAATAGAAGAGAATGTAGTACATGTAAAAACTCCTGACTGTAATGCTGGTTCATTTAAACTTAAAAATGCAAATGTACGTTGGTTCCTTTCAGTTAATTATGACTATATCCCTAAAGAAATAAGAGACTCTGGACAGAGAACATATAGAAGTATTACTGTAGATGGTGAAGAGATAGAATTTTCAGGTGGTTTTACAGATTTACATACCAGAAGTTATGAAGAGATACTAAAAGGAAATGGATTTGGTCTTGATGAAGCATATGGTTCAATCTCAGCTGTTTCAACCATTAGAAATCTTGATGCTATAGGGCTTAATGGTAATTATCACCCTTTCTGTAATAAGGTTATTAATTAATGAGCAATTATTTTGCACATGAAACAGCTATTGTGGATGATGAAGTAAAGATTGGAAAGGGTACTAAAATTTGGCACTTTTCTCATATACTCTCATATACAACCATCGGAGAAAATTGTTCTTTTGGACAGAACTGTGTAGTTGGTCCAAAGGTCAATATGGGTTCAGGTGTAAAGGTTCAAAACAATGTATCTGTTTATGAAGGTGTACAAATAGAAGATGATGTATTTCTAGGTCCTTCTATGGTTTTTACCAATGTTATTAATCCTCGTGCATTTATTCAAAGAAAAGAGGAATTTAAAATTACTCTTCTAAAAAAAGGATGCTCTGTTGGTGCTAATGCAACTATTGTTTGTGGTGTAACCATAGGTCAATATGCACTTATTGGTTCAGGAGCAGTTGTTAACAAAGATGTTCCTGATTATGCACTTATGGTTGGAGTCCCTGCTAAACAGATTGGTTGGGTTGGAATTTCAGGGAACACTTTAGTCTTCTCAGAAAACAAAGCTAATGATGAGTTTGCCAGTTATGAACTTATTGAAAACCATTTAAAAATAGAAAGAAAATAAAATGCAGATAGATTTCGCAAAGTTACAATATCAATACCAACTCTATAAAGAGGAACTAGACCAAGCTATCCATAAAGTACTCAATAAATCAAACTACATTATGGGAAATGAAGTAAAAGAACTAGAGGAGAACTTACAAACCTTTACAGGTGCAAAACATGCTATAACATGTTCAAGTGGAACAGATGCTCTTCTTTTGGCTATGATGGCACTTGACATTAAACCTGATGATGAGATTATCACTACTCCTTTTACTTTTATAGCTACTGCAGAAACCATTGCTTTTTTAGGTGCAAAACCTGTATTTGTAGATATAGATGAAAAAACTTATAATATAGACCCCTCCAAAATAGAAGAGAAAATAACTTCAAAAACAAAAGCTATTATGCCCGTAAGTCTATATGGACAACCTGCCGATATAGATGCTATTCTAGCCATAGCTGATAAACATAACCTCAAGATTATTATTGATGGAGCTCAAAGTTTTGGAAGTACCTTTAATGGTAGAACTGACTCTAACTTAGGTGATATTTCTACAACAAGTTTTTTCCCGGCAAAACCACTAGGCTGTTTTGGAGATGGTGGTGCTGTTTTTACTAATAATGATGCTTTAGCAGGAAAAATGCGATCACTTAGAGTTCATGGACAGTCAAAACGTTACCATCATCAATACATAGGTATGGGTGGTCGTATGGACACCATTCAGTGTGCTATTGTAGATGTAAAGTTAAAGCATTATGCAAAAGATTTAGCTCTTCGTCAAGAAGTTGCAGAGAAATATACCCAGACTCTAAAAGAAAAAGATTTGGTTTTACCATTTGTAAATGAAAAAGCCAGCTCTGCTTGGGCTCAATATTCAGTGAGAGTTCAAAACAGAGATAAACTTCAAGCTAAATTAAAAGAACAAGGTATTCCTACAGCAGTACACTACCCCATGCCCCTACACCTTCAAGAGGCTTTTTCCTATCTTGGTTATAAAAGAGGTGACTTCCCTCTTTCAGAAGTAGTATCAAATGAGATTATCTCTTTACCTATGAATCCTTATTTAAGTAATGATGAAATATCTTACATTGGAAAAGCCATATCAAATTAAAACATATTATTTAACTAAAGTTAACAACTTTAGTTATCTTATTTTTTATTCTATTTATAAAAAAATTAATTTCATTGTAAATATATGTACTAATTTCAAATTTTATTTTAATTTATATGAATAGTGAGTTTTTAACTCAATATTAACAAAACAATATATATAATTACTTAAGTAAAAATGTTTAAATTACATTTATCAAAAAAGGATAGGTTAACTTATGTCTGAAATATATTGTAATACTTTAAATATAGGAACTCAACTAAAAGAGATTCATAAAACTTTAAGTATTGGTGAAGAAGTTAAGATAACTATTGATTTAAACAAATCTAAAAAGCTATATTATGGGTATTTTGTGTATTATGGATTCAAAGTTCAAAATATGTTTGAAGAGAGTACAAAGGTAATTATTAATATTGTTAAAAAACAAGATACTCAACCAGCTCTTGATAAAAAATACTCTTGGCTTATAAAACTACCAAGAACAGGAAAAAATGGTAAAAGAATTTATGTTTATAAACTAAGAACCATGCAACCATACTCAGAATATATTCAAGACTTTGTTATTGAGAAGAATGGACTTAATGAAGACGGTACCATAAAAAATGACTTTAGAATTACTAAAATTGGTAAATTTTTAAGAAAATATTGGCTAGATGAGTTACCAATGCTAATTAATTTTCTAAAAGGTGACTTAAAATTAATTGGAGTTAGACCATTAAGTGATACTATGTTGAAAACATATCCAAATGAATTTGTTTCTACTAGAAACAAATATAAACCTGGGTTAATTCCACCATACTATATAGATAGACCAGACAGTTTTGAGGGTATAATAGAATCAGAAAAAAGATATATTGAAAAATATCAAAACAGTGGATTTAAAACAGATATGATTTATTTTTATAAGTTTTTAAATGCGATTTTTTTTAGAGGGGTTAGGAGTTCGTGAAAAAAAAGTTAAAACCAAAGTCAGAATTTTCTCGTAATGTTTTAACACTTATGACAGGGACAACCATTGCCCAAGCTATTCCTATCGCTATTAGCCCTATTTTGACTCGAATATATACTCCTGCTGATTTTGGTATTGTAGCTCTTTTTATGGCAATAGTGTCTATCTTTGGTTCAATTGCAAATGGTAGGTATGAACTTGCTATTATGCTTCCACAAAAAGATGAAGATGCTATTAATGTATTTGCAGCAGGGCTATTAATTAACATTACATTATCTCTATTCTTGTTAATATTTATTATATTTTTTCATGATAAAATCCTATTTTGGCTAAATAGCGACAAAATAGGATTATGGCTTTATCTTATTCCTATAACAATATTTTTTGTTGGTCTTTTTAATATCTTGAATTATTATAACACTCGAAAAAAAAACTATAAAGATATTGCAAATGCTAAAATAATTAAATCAATTGTTTTAGCATTTGTACAACTCTCAATTGGCTTTATCAAGCAAGGTGCCATAGGATTAATTTCTGGTCAAATACTATCTCAGGTAGTAGCCAATGGGAATCTGCTAAAAAATATTATTGATGACAAGATTCTACTATCTCATATTTCTTTTCAAAAGATTAAAGAAGAGGCTAAAAAATATATTAACTTTCCTAAATTTTCTCTTGCAGGTACCTTAGCAAATATATTATCAAAACAACTATTAAATATACTTATATCGCTCTTTTTTAGTGTGGCAACGCTTGGTTTTTATGCATTAGTGCAAAAAATACTTGGTTTACCATCTGCACTTATAGGTGGCTCAATTGGGCAAGTTTTTTTTCAGAAAGCAACCGAAGAGAAGAACCATACGGGTCAAATAAAGCAGAGTTATCTAAATACACTACGAAGCTCTTTTTTTATTGCACTTGCTGTTTTCGGAATTCTTTATGTAAGTGTTGAAGAGTTATTTTATTGGGTATTTGGTCCAAACTGGAAAATAGCAGGTCTATATGCAAAGGCAGTAATTCCTTTCTTTGCAATCCGTTTTGTTTATGCAACAATTAGTACAACATATTCAATTTCTAATAAATTGAAGTTAGAGTTGATATGGCAAATATCGATGCTAATAGGGATTATATTTATCTTCTATTTTACAAAAAATTTACCATTTATTAATTTTTTATATTATTTGAATATTTATTTAATAATTTCCTATCTAATGTCAATACTATTTACATACAGATTGGCATATGGTATGGAGAGACTATGATACCTATTGTAATACCTGCAAAAAATGAAAAAGACAACTTAGAAGATACTGTTAATTCGTTAAGAGAGACAGCTAAATATGCAGAGGAAGAGCTTTTTATAGTTGTAGTTGATGATGGTTCCAAAGACAATACATCTGATATTGCAAAAAAGCTTGGTTGTCATGTAGTTAATTTGCCAGATAGAGGATATTCTGCTTTGGGTATGCCAGAACTTGCTGACACTCATAATGCTGGATTTAAATATATTGATAAGCATTTAGATATTAACTCATATAATTATCTTATGGTTGTTGGAGCAGATACGACATTTGAATTAAATTATATAGCTCTTCTGCTTGATGCAATGAAGAGTAATGAAAAACTTGTAATGTGTGCAGGAGTTTTAAATGAAATTAAGACAAACTATGACTCAGTGATGGGTTCAGGAAGGATGATTCGAAATAGTTTTTGGACTATAATAGGTAGGATATATCCTAATACATTCTATAGCTGGGAGAGCTATCCTTTGGTTTTTGCTAATGCAAATGGGTTTAAAACAAGAACTATTTACAAAGCAACTATGCATACTCCTAGAGAACCAATGACTATAGTTGATTGGAGAAATTATGGTATAGGAATGAAGGAAAATGGAAGTATTATTATATATGTTCTTCTTAGGGCATCAAAAAGATTATTTAAAAATAAAGATTTTTATGGATTTTATCGACTTTTGTATGGTTATTTTTTTTCAAGTCCAGTTTCATATAATTCAAAATTAAAAGAAAATAATGCAAATAAGCAACTGAAAAGAATATGTAATCTTTTAAAAACTAGAAAGCTCGTTCTTTTTTTCTTTAAAGTTCATGCTAGTCTACTATCTTTTTATAAATCTTTTAGTCAACCCACTATATTAGCAATTGAACTGACATCACTCTGTAATGCAAGTTGTACTATGTGTAGCAAAGAAAACTCTTCTCGCATAAAGAAACATATGGATTTTGTATTATTTAAAAAAATAATTGATAATGCAAAAAAAATAAATATTAATAAATTTCAATTAAGTTTCTATGGAGAATCTCTTTTATATCCTAAATTAATTGATAGTATTCTGTATATTCGTGAGAAAATTCCAAATGCTTTTATTTCTATGAATACAAATGGTATACTTTTATCTCCTAAGCTTATTGAAGAACTTCTTTATAGTAAAATTAATTTGATTACTATCAGTATTGAAGGAAATAATAAAGAAGAGTATGAGGCTATTAGAGTTAAGCTTAAATGGGATTTATTACGAGAAAATATTAAAAATCTACGACAAATGATTGATAAGCTTGAATATTCTACAAAAGTAGGAATTAGAGGTTTAAATGTTGGAAATATAAAAATTAATGAAAAAGAATATATAAAGATGTGGGGAGATTATGCCGACACTATATTTATTAGAAATGAGCATGATATAAATAAAATAAAAAAAGAAAGTCTTTTTCATAAGCTTCTTCCTTGTAATAAACTTTTTCTTCAGATGGTTATCTTAAGTACAGGAGATGTTGTTATGTGTGCTTATGATTGGGAAGGAGTTACTGCTTCTCAAAATATTCAAAATAATTCAATACTAGAAATATGGAAAGAAAAATCTTTAAGAAAAAAAAGATTAATGCACCTCTTTGGCTTGAAAAAACAGCTTGATTTGTGCAATAATTGTTCTTATCGTGTAGGTGACAATATAAAAAAAAGAGAAGAAAATTATTTATAAAAAAGGATAATGTATGATACCTATTGTAATACCTGCAAAAAATGAAAAAGACAACTTAGAAGATACTGTTAATTCGTTAAGAGAGACAGCTAAATATGCAGAGGAAGAGCTTTTTATAGTTGTAGTTGATGATGGTTCCAAAGACAATACATCTGATATTGCAAAAAAGCTTGGTTGTCATGTAGTTAATTTGCCAGATAGAGGATATTCTGCTTTGGGTATGCCAGAACTTGCTGACACTCATAATGCTGGATTTAAATATATTGATAAGCATTTAGATATTAACTCATATAATTATCTTATGGTTGTTGGAGCAGATACGACATTTGAATTAAATTATATAGCTCTTCTGCTTGATGCAATGAAGAGTAATGAAAAACTTGTAATGTGTGCAGGAGTTTTAAATGAAATTAAGACAAACCATGATGCTGTTAGAGGTTCAGGTAGATTCATACGAAATAGTTTTTGGACCTTAGAAGGAAGGGAAGTACCCAATAAGTTTTATAGCTGGGAGAGCTATCCTCTTGTATTTGCTAATGCACATGGATTTAAAACTAGAACTATTTATGAAGCTAAAATGTATACGCCTAGAGAACCAATGGGGCGTGTTGATTGGAA
This sequence comes from Campylobacteraceae bacterium, assembly GCA_027056485.1. Lineage (GTDB taxonomy): Bacteria > Campylobacterota > Campylobacteria > Campylobacterales > Sulfurovaceae > UBA1140. The sequence goes on from JALUKQ010000068.1 coordinate 16,248, forward strand.
AAGATATGGTATAGCCATGAAAGAAAATGGAAGTATCTTTATTTATGTATTTCTTCGAGCTTTTAAAAGGTTATTTAAAAGTAGGGATTTTTATGGATTTTATAGGATGTTATATGGATACATTACTTCTAAACCCACTCTGTACGATAAAAAATTAAGAGATTTTAATTCAAAAAGACAACTTAGAAAGATATTTGGTTTTGCTAAAGTTTAATATAAAGAGAAAAACAACTAATATCCTACTTGTATGGATTACCATACTCATTACAGCAAAGGGTAATGCAATTACAATATCAAATATCACATTGACTATTGCTATGTTATTAACAATGTTCATTTTTTTTAAAAGAAAAGAAAGGATAGATAAAGCTTTTATAGTTTTTACCATTTTTTACTTTTTAATATATAGTATACATGCACTTAAATTTGAATATATTGATTTAAGAGAGTTTCGAGAATATATAAAATTTATCTATGCCTATATGTTTATAAAGCTAGTTTTTAAAGATTTTTTTAAAATATATACCAATATTATCTATAAATTAGCTCTAATTTCCTTACCATTATATACTCTCCAGTTAATTGATTATGAATTTATGAAATCATTTATTGGTATCATAGACCATAATATTTCTTTTTTAGATTATAGAGATAGTTGGTATGAAAATTTATTTTTCTTTACTTTGAATGATAATGGAATGTATAGAAATTCTGGATTTGCATGGGAACCAAAAGGATTTGGTACATTTTTGGTACTTGCTTTTATATTTAATCTTATACTTAATAGGTTTAAATTTTTTGATAAAAAAAACATAGTATATCTTTTGGCTATTGCGACTACTCTTTCAACAGCAACTTACTCAGTATTTTTACTTGGAATAATACCTTTTTTCTTATTAAACAAAAAAGTTTCTATAAAATTGTTTACATCCATTATATTTTTACCACTTATTTTTATTGCATTTACACAGTTGGATTTTATGCAAAGGAAAATTGTTCATGAGTATGAAAATGGTGATAGCTATCTCGATTATGTTGATACTAGAGGCTATAGTGGTACATCGAGGTCAATGGGTAGATTTGGAAGCATGATTTTAGATTATCAAGATTTAAAAAAAGAACCCTTACTTGGATATGGACTTTACTCGGATAAGCGTACTATGTTCTCTGTAGAAGGGGTAAAGCTTGTAAGAGTTAATGGTTTGTCTGATTTCTCTGCCAAGTTTGGATTGATAGGATTGTTATTTTTAATAATTAGTTTATCTAAGAGTTTTAAAAAAGTGTCTAAACAATTTAGATTCAAAGGGTACTTTCTGATTCCAATTAGTATTATATCAATGAGTTTTGGGTCTGCTATTTTATTAACACCTCTATATTTAAGTCTATTATTTTATTTTTTAATAAAAAATAAAAAGATTAAAAAATGAAAGTATTAAAATTAAGAAAAGTTGAAGACTTATATAGAAAATTTAAAAAAGAGTTAACAGTATACTTGAGAATATGAAATGATAGTTTTTAACTGTGCTAAAACAAAAGCCAAAAAAAATATAAAAATAAAATAAGGAAGACAATGAAAATATTAATAGATATAGGACACCCTGCACATGTACACTATTTTAGAAATTTTATTAAAATAATAGAAAAACGGGAACATAATGTATTAGTGGTCGCAAGAGATAAAGAAGTTTCACAAATTTTATTAAAGAAATATAATATTTCTTTTGTGACTCGTGGAAAAGGAGGCAGTGGATTATTGGGTAAAATAGTCTATTTATTTAAAGCTAATTTCCTTTTATTTTCAAAAGCTCTTGTTTTTAAGCCTGATATATTTTTAAGTTTTGCATCGCCCTATGCTGCTCAAGTATCATGGTTACTAAGAAAACCACATATTGCTTTTACCGATACTGAACATGCAAAACTCGGTAATTATGCTTTTATGCCTTTTACTTCTAGCATCATAACCCCCAATACATTTCAAAGAGACCTAGGTAAAAAACATATAAAGTTTAATGGTTTTATGGAGCAATGCTATTTAGATGAAAAATATTTTACGCCAAGTAGCGTATCTGATTTATTAAAACTAAAAGAAGATGAAAAATATCTTATTTTAAGATTTGTATCTTGGGGAGCTTCTCATGATATAGGTCATTCTGGATTGAACGATGAATCAAAAATAAAAATAATAGATAGGTTTTCAAAAGGCTATAGAGTATTTATCTCTTCAGAAGCAGAATTACCAGAATTTTTTTTAAAATATAAATTAAATATCTCTCCTGAAAAAATGCATGATGTTTTAGCAAATGCAGAGCTATTTATTGGAGAAGGTGCAACAATGGCAAGTGAGTGTGCTATACTTGGAACACCAGCAATTTATGTTAATTCTCTAAATGCAGGTACACTAATAGCCCAAGAGAAAAGTGGAAGTATATTTGGTTTTAGAAATTCAGATGGTGTTTTGGAAAAAGCGATAGAACTGCTAGAAACTGTAAACCTAAAAGAGAAATTCCAAGAAAATCAAAAAATATTATTAAAAAATAGTATAGACGTAACAAAATTTATGGTTCAGTTTATTGAGAACTATCCAAAAAGTGTAGACATAATAAAGAAAGACCCAAATCACCAATTAAAGTTTAAATAAATAAAAAGTTTTATCTATGAAATTTATAAAAATATAGCAATGCATGGAAGACCCACCTCTAAATGGGATAGCCGTTTACTTTGGGACAAATATGACTATAAAAAGTATGGCATACTCTCTGAACCCTATTTTGATATTGATTTTAATAAAGTCTTTTATGCCACTGATGCTGGTAGGGCATGGGATAATGAAGCTATCAATTTACGAGATAGAGTTGATACTAAATTTGATTTTTCTTTTAAACATACAAATGAGATAATAGAATCTTTAAAAGAAAATGTGTTATCTAATAAAATTATGATAAACATTCATCCTGAACATTGGGCGAAGAGTGATATGGAGTGGTATAAGATTTGGCTAATACGAAAAATAAAGAATACTATAAAAAAAGTACTTATAAAATAGCAATATTAGATAATATATTTTCTCCAAACAGACCTAAGAATAAAAAAGGAATACTGATGAAAATCTTATATATAAGTCTAGTAACTGCTAGTTTAATTTATGCTGAAGAGATAAACTCTTTTCCCTCTTATCAAGGTTTTAGAGGAGTAATAAATACGCCTAATAGTGAAGTAATGAAGGAGGGAGAATTTGAATTTTTATATACCAATCAGGTAGAAGACTTAACTAATCAACACAGAACTTCTTCCAATTCACTATCTTCTGAGTTTAGAGATAACAAAACACAAAAAAACTACTATTTGAATATAGGAGTTTTACCAAACTTAGATTTAAACTTTCAGTATGCTTACGGATTTGATGATGTAGCCAATCTAAAACATCTTTCCAATAGAGTTGTGAATGCAAAATATAAAATTCCTTTTATACCTAATGATTTGTTTCATGTTGCAGTTGGTATTCAAGATATTGGTGGAGGAAATCCTTATATTGGCAATAAATATGCTGTTATATCTAAAAAATTTAACATCTTTCGTACCAGTCTTGGGTACGCCAAAGGAGATAGTACAGACTCAATAGATGGTATATTTGGAAGTATAGAATACCAACCACTATCATGGCTTCAACTAGCAGGTGAGTATGACACAAAAGAGTGGAATGGTGCTATAAAAGCACAATACGCTACTAAAATCGGAGAGCAGAAAGTAAACTTAGGTCTAATGGCAAAAAGTTCATTAGATTATAATGATGTATATTTTGGTATTTATGTAAATATGCCTTTTGAAAATAGAAACGTTCCATTAAATAAAGAAATTAACTCTTCTCCTACTCATTTAAAAAGTATAGAAAATTTAAAACTAAGCAACATATCATCTTATGTAAAAGATGATATACACTATTTTGAATACGAAAACACCTTATATGCTCACAATGACATAGATGCATTGGGTTTAGTATTGGGAACATTAGCAACAAATACAAAAGCTAAAAACATAGTTGTTAGCATTAAAAAAGCCAATATTATTCAATATACCATAAAAACAAATACAAAAGAGTACAAAGAGTTTCTTGAAACAGGTAAATTTAGATCTAACCTACTAAGTTTTACTGAATACTCAAACCAAAAGCAATCAGAGCATAAACACTCAGACAGATTTAAACCAACGCTTACTCTGCAACCTGACTTTGTACTGGTAGATGGGGGAGAGTATAGTAAAGTAATGGACTATACTTTAGCCTTACAAGCAGAGCTATCTATGCGTTTGGCAAAAGGTACTATATTGAGTGGACGGTACAATATACCACTTACTATGACAGATAACTTTGATGATAATGGGATATTTGACTACCGTAACAGAAACAAAACAACAGCAGAGATAGACCAAGTGCTACTTTCACAATATTTTCAAATAGATTTACCATACCGTTGGATTAGTCTACTACAGGTAGGACAATTCGATAGAAAGTTAACGGGTGGTTCATTTGAGAGTGAAGTTAGTACCTTAGATGGAAAGCACTCTTTAATTTTCAAAGCTTCAAAACTCAAAGATGATATGTATAAAAATATGGATAGATATTACGAAGAGAATAGAGATGAACAACTCATCTCTTATAAATATTATAGTGACATTCTTAATTCCAATATTAAACTTACTGCTGGAGATTTTCTTTATGGAGATAGTGGATCAAGCATTAGTTTAGAGAGATACTTTAATGATACCTCTTTACGCTTTGACCTGTCTCATACAGAACATAGATACAAAGGCACCAATACGCTGGGAATAGTCACCCTAAATATTCCTTTTGGAACAAAAAAACGTTTGAAGACACCTTATATAGATATACAAGGTGGAGATATGACTTATGTAAAGAGAAAAACCATAGTAAGTGAAGGAACTAATAGTTATGCTTTACCTCATCACTTAAAAGAAGTTGACAATAGCTTTACATTAGAGAAATATTACTTAAATAATAACCGTTTCCATCCAGCATATATTAAAAGCAATTACAACCGTTTACGTAATGTATTTGTAGGGAATTAAATATAAAAGACAAACTACTATCTAAAAAATAGATAGTAGTTGTTCAAGTTACTGCTAAAAGTTAGCAGTAATAGTTAATTAATTTGTACTGTTATCATAATCACCATCTGTATTGGTATCAAACATTTTAATGTTATCTAGTCTAACATTATTACCACGAATTAAGAATCCTGATACTGAGATTAGAGAGTTGTTTGGCTCATAATCTTTTAAATCAGTTTCTAGGTTTCTTGCAATAGTATGCCATGAACCATCTCTTGTATTAGGGTTAAAGTAATGGTTAACATAAGTATATCCATTACGCACCATAACTGTATGTTCTTGATAGTTAGGATTATTAGCAAATGTATTATTACTTAAAGGTGTATAAGTCATAAAACGATGTCCTTGGGCTGTAATAACACTTACATAAACAACAAAGTTCTCATCTGTTTTTATATCCCAACTAATTTCTTTATTGATAGTGTTTTTCCATCTATTATCCCAGGAACCAAGAACAAAACCATTATTGGTTCCATCACCTTTTAACTCAATCACTTTAGAACCTGTATCAGCATCATCAACATTTGATACACTTGCACCAGTAGGTGTTGTATCATAAATTTCCCATCCTGTAGTCAGTCCATCTTCTGCATCTTCATAAATAGTTTCATTAACAATTGTTGCTTCGGTTTGAAATAGTTCAACATCATCTATGCGACCTGAACCTCTTACAAAAAATCCATCAACCGATGTAATTTCATTCATAGGCTCAAAACGCTTAAGATCTGCACTTAAGTTTCTAGAGATAGTTAACCATTGACCATCATCAGATGCAGAACCTAAACCATTGTGAATATAGTATGATGCTGATATACCATAGTTCTTATTATTTGCTGTATAGTAAAGATATCTATATCCCTCTGTTGTACTTACTCTCACATAGATAACATACTTTTCATTAAACTTCATACTCCATTTAATACTCTTATTTACTGTATCATTCCAACCAGAATTAGTCCCATAAGCATACCCTATCTTGTAACCACTTTTTGTACCATCTCCATTAAACTCAATAACATCACTTCCCTTATCAGCATCATAAACACTTGTAATCGTAGCATTATCTTTACCACCACTATAGATACTCCATTTATCATCATCTGTCCCATCTGATTCAACTTTTGAAGAAATTACTCTATTTTGACTGTAAGATATTTTAGAAGATAATTTACCTGAACTTGTACTACTTTCACTTGGTATCCAATCTACCTTTTCTGTATAGTCAACTGGTACAGTATCATCTACATCTATAGTAATATCTCTATCTTCTGCAGACTCTACAACATCAATTAATACAGCTACCTCTTCTGCAGATGGTTCTTCTGCAGGTCCACTTGCTGAACCACCACCTCCACATGCTATCATCATAAATGAAGATAATGCTATAAGTAAAGCATAATTTACACTTTTCATCTCTCTATTTCCTTTTTAAGATTTTTTGTTTATTATAAAAAACACAAACAATATTAATATAATAACTCTATTACCTTAATATACTTCTTAATTTTTTTATTTATAAATATTTTAAAATAATACTTATTAATATTAACAAATTATTTTATCTTTAACTATAGAATATTATTTAAAATTTTATTATATTTAAAAATTTTTCTATATAAACTTTGGGAGAAACTTCTTCTTAAAAAATTTATGTGTCGTCTATGATGAGTATCAGAGCCTATAAAGTCAACCATTCCATTAACTATTAACTCTTTTACAACCTTTGTTACTTCAATAGAATAATAATTGTTTATTGAGATTAAATTAATTTGAAAAAGAACACCCATATCCTTTATATTTCGGTACTTTTTTATATCATTATGCAAATAGACATAACGTTCTGGATGAGCTAAAACAGGTGTATACCCTGCAAGTTTTATATCATAAACCAAACTTTCTAAATCTTGTGGTGAAGTAAAATAAGAGAGTTCAAAAAGTAAATATTGATCTTCTCCAAAAGTTAATAAGTCTTTTTTCTTTAAAAGTTTTTCAAAATTATCATCAGCATAATATTCAGCTGCAACTTCTATTTCTATCTCTATCTCTCTATGATCTAATTCTTTCTTTAAATTCTTATACCCCTTTAAGATATCTTGAGAAGTATTTAGAAACATATCACTAACATGAGGAGTAGTGATTAATTTTTTGTAACCCATCTCTTTTAAAGATAAAATTAATTCAATAGATCGATCCATACTTTTTGCACCATCATCTATAGCTGGTATTAAGTGTGAATGTATATCAACATCTACTAAACTATGTTTCTCTTTCAAAGAGAAGAAGGGGAGTACCATTTAAGACTCCTTCTCACTTCCATATCCATAGTCATATCCATAGCCATAGCCATAGCCATAGTCATTACCTTTTTGTATTTTCATCTGATTTAAAATAATACCAGAAGATTGAATGTTTTTCTCTATTCTTAATTTATTAAAATACTCTAGATATGACTTCTCAGCAACATCAGCTTTAACAATTAACAATACAATATCTGAATGTTTAAGAAGCATTTTAGCATCAATTACTGAACCAATAGGTGCTGTATCAAACAGAATATAATCATAGTTTTTCATTAACTCTGCAATAAGCTTTTCAAACTTTTCACTCATAAGAAGTTCAGATGGATTTGGGGGAACTGTACCTGCAGCAAAAAACTCTAAATTATCTGTAACTGGTTGTATAAAACCTTTAAAATCCATATCCCCTACTAAGTAGTGTGTCATACCTGCTTTATTACTCTTTTTTAACTCTTTATATAGCCTTGGTTTTCTTAAATCTAAATCCATTAAAAGTACTTTTTTACCAGCTTGAGCCATAACATTTGCTAAGCCTGCTATTACTGTAGTTTTACCTTCTCCCGGTGCTGTTGATGATATTAATATAGTTGTACATTCTTTATCACGAGGTAGAATAAACTGTAAATTTGTTCGTATACTTCGTAAAGCTTCATCAAAAAATCTTTTTTGGTTTTTAACTGGTAATACACCATAAAGAGGTGCATCAGTTAATTCTGAAATAGTTTCAATATTTCTAATCTTTGTATCAAGCATTGCTTTTATAGCAGTATAAAATATACCTAAAATCAAACCTATAATTAATCCTATCACAACAATCAATTTCTTATTGGGTTTTATAGGACTAAGTGCCTCAACTGGGTCTTCAATTACTTGTGTATTGGCGATTGTTGAAGCTTTTGAAATTTCAAGTTCCATCTTTTTTTGTAGTAAAAAAGTATAAATATTTTCACTCAAAGTAAACTGACGTTTTAAATCTTGAATAGTTAAATCTTTTCCAGGTAATGACTGTAAAAGTTTATTTTTCTCATTCAAATCTTTCTTTAAAACTTTTAACTTTGATGAAATATTATTTTGTGTCATTGTAATATTATTAAGTATTTTACTTTTGGTTAACTTTTTACTCTCTTCTAATTTTTTTATATTTGCAAATATATAATCTCTAATATTATTTTCAATTTGTGACAAGTAATTACTAGCCTTTACAACTTGAGGATGTCCAGATGTAAAGTTAAATCTTAACTCATCTAATAATTTTTTCTGCTCGTTAAACTCTTTAATTAAACTATTTAACTGTATATTTGATGTAAGCGATTTTTCAATATTTTTTGATTGTAGTTTCATCTCATTTAACGCTAAAGAATCTGCTCTAAAGAGTTCAATAAGTGTTTGAATAGATGAAGTATCTATACCACTATAACGCAGGGAAACAGTATTTAAACTATTTTTTTTCAATGCAACTTTGAAGTTTTTCAATTCACTTACCTGTAACTCTAACATTTTAATGGCTTCTTTTTTCTCATTCACTGTATCAAAAAGCGTTACACTTGATTCCATAGGCATAAAGATTTCACTCTTTTGTTGATAACTTTCGAGTTTCTCTCCTTTTTCTTGAAGATGCGTTTTTGTTTCAGAAATTTGTGTCTCTAAAAAAGCTAAAGTTTTACTAAGTTCACTTGTTTTTTTATCTAAAGTGTATGTAATAAATTTTTCTGATATTGCATGAACCAACTCTTTTGCTCTTTTTGCTACACTATCATTGTAGGTAATATTCATAACATTATCTGAAAGTATGCTTACCTGCAAATTTTCTAAAATATCATCAGCTAATAATTTTTTATCACTAACCTGTACAAAATAAGATTTTTCAGATAAGTCTCCTTTTTTTGAAACTTTTATATTGAAAAAACTCTCTTTTACATCTTCTCCATATTGATGAACTTTTTCATAGTCTAAAGCATCCACTTTAAGTAGGTATTTTTTACTATCTATAGGTTGTATCTCAAATAACTCATCATACAAAGTTTCATCTGTAGATGCTACATAATGTTCATCATGAATATCAATCTTGACATCCAAGTTTTCAAAAGCATATATTTCATTTTTTCTAAGATTGTTCTCTATAAAGTAACGTTGATTTATATCTAAATCTTTTATCACCGAGTTAATAAACTTTCTCGTCATTAAAGTCAATTTTACGGTTTCAAGCTCAGACTCTTTCATGCCAAATCCACTAAGCTCTTCAGGTATGATGGCTGTCAATTTTGATGTTTTTTGGTCAGAAAAAGAGACCATAACTGAACTTGAATAGACTGGTTTTAAAAAATAAGCATAAACGATAGCTAAAAAAGTGACTACAAAAGTAATCAGTAAAATAGTACTTAAATTTCTTTTTAAATGTTTTATGATTTTATGTATATCTATCTCATCTTCTTCTATATCTGTATAATTAATATTGTTCACAACTCTCCCTCTACTTTTTCAGATAATCTATGGTTAAAAATGTTCCAAGAACACTTGAAATGGCTTGCATAATTGGTAAATAATCATTGATTGCTACACGTACAGCTTTAGTACCTTTAGGCTCAACATAAACGATACTATTATGCTTTAACATCAAGTTATGACTATTTAAGGTACTAAATTTATGAAGATTTAAAGTACGCATTACATATTTTCCATTCTCTTCACTTATGACACGTATGCGACTTCTTATGGCATGATCGGTTAAACCTCCAGAACGTGCTATGGCTTCTATGACAGAAATAGTCTCTCCCTCTAAAGGCACAACCCCTCTCTTCTCAACCTCTCCCAAAACAAAAATTTTATGATTTTTTATACTTGCCTTTACATAGGGTGCATTTAAAAATTCTCTATATTTATCCGTTAACACACTGCTTAACTCTTTAATAGTTAAGCCTTCAACCTTGACACTATTTAACAAGGGTAACATAATGGTTCCATCTGAATAGACAACATAACTATTATTAGGAACAGCAGATGTTGTTCCAACGTCAGGCATCATAATATTTGCCTTTTTATTCATGTTATAAATATCAATAGTCAAAATATCGTTTGGAACAATTTTTGAACTGTATGTAATATTTAACTCCTGAGGAGGTGAAATATTTTCATGACTCTCCTCTTGAAAAAGTTTATACTCCTTTGTACTACATGCTGAGAAAAACAACATAAATATTAAAACAAAAAACTTCACATTATACCCTTTTTTTTAATTTAAAAATCTAATTATATATTTTCATATTAATTATAGAATATTTTGTATATTTTAAAACTTAATTAGACAAATAGTATATTAATAAAAACTTTGGTATTACATTTAAATAAAAAATAAGAAGTGAAGTGAGGAGAAAAGAAGAGAGGATTATCCCCTCTCCTCAAAAAACTCTAAAATCTCATCTTTATCTATCTTCTCACTCCCTGAAGCATAGATATTTTTTTCTAACTTAAGAAGTGATTCTTTTATAGCAATATCTTCATCTCTATAAGGTAAGAGCAACTCAAACAGTGCTTTGTCTGTTTTTGCTTTTTTAATCTTTTTGACCATAGGGGTTTCTCTTTTTTTACGTCCTTTTACTTTTTTCAGCATCAACCAACCCAACAAAGTAAGTGCAACTCCTGACACAAGCCCTAAAATATACCAAAGCATTTTATCTACAGGTTGACTCTTTCTTATTACCGTAGTGTTATTTTCTACTTTATTAACGTTAGTCTCTACAGGTTCTACACTTTTTGGCTCTACTTTTTGCTCTATCTTATTGGGTACAGCACTCTTCGTAGTCGAGCCAGTCACTTTAACTTTTATAGCTTCTGTTTTTATGGTTTTAGGCTTTTTTGTTTTTGCATCAAAATAGCTAAAACTTATAGGAGGAATCGTAAAGTCTCTGTCAGCCACTATGGCTACTTTTTGAGTGACTACCCCTTTGGTAATACCAGAGTTAGAGACCTTTAACTCATCACTATAGACCACAGCATTAGGAATATCAATCTTAAACTTTTGAATATCTTCTATATTCCCTTGCCCCATAACATCAATGGTTAAGTTCACTGGTTTGTTGGCTTTGACCTCTTGCTTGTCTACACTGGCTGATATTCTAAAGTCACCATACACCTCTAGGTTATTGGGTAGTGGTTTAATATGGAGTTTTACTTCATTGGCAAAGAGTTTTTTCCAATTCATACGCATACCTATATTTCCAAAAAATGGGTCAGAAAAAGCACTGCTCCCTGCTACTCGTGTACCTAAGCGTACAAAAGGTGGTTTTAGAGTAAAGTTTCCATCTTCTTGAGGAAATAGCACATATTGATAGGTTTGTGTTGTATAGTCACCATCTACACCCTGCTTTAAACCGTTAACTTTTTTAGTCCAAAACTTTTTTAGTTCGGGTTCAGAGAGTTCTATTTTGTCATAATGAGCATTGGGTAAACTCTTAAATGTTAGGTTTAACGTAATAGGTTCACCTACATACGCCTCTTTTTTGTCTACACTCATCTCTAAACGTACACCATCTTTTATGCCTATGGCTCCTGATGCTTTGGCGACTCTTAGCTTCAATGGAGGAGTCATCTCGTCTACGCCATCTACCACTACTTTATAAACAGGAATAACCACATCTTTATCTGGCTGAAAAACATAACTTTTAGAGATAGTTTTTTTCATATCTCCATTGATAATTGTTGTACTCGAACGATTTGATGTTCCAACCACAGGATAACCTGCTATATCTACAAGGTCAGGAAACTTAATATCTTCTCCCTCTGCTTCTATTATCAAGCGTACTTGGTCACCATTATAGATAATTTTTTTACTAAGTTTGGCAGTTACTCCTGCCCATGATATTAGAGGTAGGAATAGAATCCATACCAATATAGTTTTACCAAGGTTTAAGTTCATGATTGTCATCTCCTTTTGTCTCTAAAGGTACCATCAAGGTATTGATTCCTCTTTGGTCAAGCATCTTTTGATATTTTCTTAACTCTTTATCTGAAATAGGCTCTTTTTTCATTTGAGCTGCAGCTTTTTGTTTCTCTTTGTCTGACTTATCTTTTTTATTATCTTTTTTCTTCTCATCTTTACTCTTTTTCTCTTCTTTTTTCTTATCTTTCTCTTGTTGAGCTTTATCTTTTTTCTCTTGCTCTTTCTTCTTTTTCTCATCTTCTTTTTTCTGTTTATCAGATTTTTTATCTTTATTATCGGAATCTTTATTTTTCTTATCTTGATTCTTTTTATCGTCTTTCTTTTTATTTTTATCGTCTTTTTTGTTCTCTTTCTTTTTATCTTTATTATTTTTCTTTTTCTTATCTTGCTCTTTTTTCTTCTTTTTGAGCAGTTCCAAGTTAAAGCGTGTATCTTTATCCTCTTTTATTTTAAGAGCCTCTTCATACGCTTTTATCCCTTCATCTAGCTTTCCTAGTTGGGCATTACAGTTTCCAAGATTGTGCCACTTGTTAAAGGCTAAAGACTCTTTTTTTATAGAGGAATAAAGCTCTTTTGCCTTTTTATACTCTTTTAGTTTGTAGTAACTGTTGGCTTCATCATAGAGAACCTCATCACTCTTCTTTTCAACATGCTCATAAGCATCTATAGCTTTTGTGTAGTTACCCTCTGCATAGCCTTTAGAGGCTTGGTCTAACGCTCTAAAATCTAGTAGAGAAGCAGAGAGTATTAAGGGTACTGTTAAAGCTATTATTATTTTAGATATCATCTTTTTTACCTCTCTTTTTCACTCTTTTTCTTACTCTTTTTTTTGGCAATGAAGAGAACGATACAAAAAAGAGCAACATCGCTAAAAGCAATGGAAACATAAACAGCTCTTGCGTGTCTCTTATGGTCTGCTCTTTCTTCTGTGTCGTTTTAAATTTACTTTTGATGTTGTCACTTAACTCTTTAATATCTTGTTGTTGTGTACTATATTTCAAGTACGCACCACCTGTCTCTAAAGCCAAGGCTTTGATGCTATCGTTTCTTTTAACGACAACAATATTGCCTTTGTTGTCTTTTAAAACACCATTTGCACCTTTTATCACCCCACCCTTTTGGGTTCCTATGGTATAGACAAACACCACGATGCCATGCTCTTTTGCATAGGCTATCTCTTTACTATAATCTTTTTTATCACCACCATCGGTAAAGAGTAGTAGTGCTTTTCTCTTTTGCTTATCTAAAAGTCTACTGGTCACCTCTAAAGCTGAGTGGATATCGGTACCCTTTAGACTCATATTATCAAAACTCATATTCTTAACCAAAAACTTCAACGAGCCTATATCTTTGGTCAAAGGAGAGACAAGAAAGGCTTGTGAGCTAAACCCTATCACTCCAATACGGCTCTCTTTCATGTTAGATAAAAAGGCATCAAACTTTCTCTTGGCAAACTCAAAACGGTTGGGGTAGACATCTTGGGCAAACATCGAATGAGAGATATCAAACCCGACCATGACATCTA
>JALUKQ010000069.1 GCA_027056485.1 Campylobacteraceae bacterium
TGGGTAAAATGCATGGTATCTATACTTTCTCTTCGCACATGAAACTGGCTTGGACAGTACTTGTAGGTTACATTGTATCTGTTGCTGTTTGGTATTTGCAGTTTAATCTTTTACATATTGGGTAATAGCTCTATTACTCTATACTTCCATCAAAATTTAAAATGTTTTGATGGGTTCATTATTTTTTCACAATTTTTAATAATAAGAAATATTTATGAAGAATTAGTGTATTCTTCTTATGGAAATGGCAAGTATTGATAGGACTCAAACGAATCGGTGGCAATCTGCTTTAAGGCTTCCAATATTGACGACCTCTCAAAAGCCTATAATTGTAGGTATTACTGTAACTTCTATCTTAAAACTTTAAGGAGTCATAATCAATGGAAATCATTATTGCAGGAGCAGGAAGTGTTGGCTTTAATTTGGCTAAAACCCTCTCGGTCAACCACAATATTGTCTTAATTGACAAAAACAAAGAGACACTAAATCATATTGCAGAGTCATTAGATATTATGCCTATTTATGGGCATGTTGAAAATCCTGAAGTCTATCAAAACCTTTTAGACCAATCTTATGATATCTTTATTGCTGTGACCGATAGTGATGAAGCCAATCTCTTTGCAACCTTGATGGCAGATGATATTTTAGAGGTTGAAAAGAAGATTATTCGTCTGCATAATGCTTACTTCTCAAAGAGTAGTATTGCTGAAAGGTTGGGCATTGATGAGGTCATCTTTCCCTATGCAACAACAGCCCAATCTCTCAAACTTTTGCTCGATTTTCCCAAAGCCAACAACGTTAAAAAGTTTCGATTTATACCACATAAACTTATCTCAATCTATGTAAATCAAAGTAGTATAGACAGGGTAGGTCAAATTAATAGTGAACAACAAGTAGTAGTGGGGATTGAGCGAGAGAAAAACTTTTTTGTTCCCAATGATGATGAGCTTTTAGAAGAGGGTGATTTGCTCTATCTCTTTGGTACCGATGAAAATATCTGTTCTCTCTCTCAATCGCTTAACCAAAATTCACCTCAAAAAATTTCAAAAATAGCCATCTTTGGAGCCAATATTTTAGGAGTTGAGATTGCAAAGGTATTTTTAGAGACAAAAGCAGATGTAAAGATAATTGAAAAAAATGCAACGCTTTGTAAAGAGGCTACAGAGATACTTAAAAATGAAGCTACTATTATTCATAGTCGTTATATTGCTGATGCTATTTACAACGAAGAGAATATTAAACATGCAGATTTAATTATCTCGACAAGTAGAAGTGATGAAGAGAATATTATTCGATGTTTAGAAGCAAAAGAGTATAACGTTCCTAAAACCATTGCTATTAATAACGATACCAACTTTTATGACTTGATGCATAAGTTAGGCATTGTTACCATTAGAGGTCCCAAAACTATGACTTACTATAATATATTAGAAAGAATATCCTCAAACGCTACTATGAGAGAACGCCACTACTGTGGGGCAAGAGGGAGTATCTTTATGCGAAAAATTACCTTTGTATCCGAAAAAGAGACTATACCTATATTAGAGCAAGAGTCACGCCTCTTTCTTGTTAGAGAGGGTCATATTATGCCATTTAATGCTCCTCTCCTTTTAGAAGTAGGTGATATAATTATACTATTTACTCCAACCAATGGAGCTCAAAAGGTTAAAAGTTGGATGCAAACGCTTTAAAAAATATTTTAAAATTTCTTGCTATTATTGGTGTGGTACTCTCCCTATTTTTAGGATTTGCTTCATTAATAGGCGTTATTTATCATGATTCGATTAATAGTTATCTTCTATTTAATGTTCTCTTTTTAATTTTTAATCTCTTACTCTATTTTTGGCTTCGTAACCACCCTAGCAAAATGAGCATAAAAGAGGGAATTTTTAGTGTCAATCTTAGTTGGATTCTCTTTGGCGTTGTTGGGGGAGTGGGACTCTATCTTACCTCAAATATTACTTTTGCACAAGCATTTTTTGAAGCAGTTAGTGGTTTTACCACTACGGGAGCAACGATATATAGTGATATTGAGTCATTAACCCACACTACATTAATGCTTAGAAGTCTCTACCATTGGTTGGGTGGAATGGGGATTATTGTCTTAGGGGTTGGGTTGCTTACGTTCATTAACCCTACAGGTTCACTTACCCTCTTTAAAGCTGAATCTACAGGGGTTTCAGTAGAGAAACTAACTCCCAAAATTAAAGATACAGCCATGGGTCTTTGGAAAATCTATATGTTCTTAACTTTTCTTGATTTTATTTTGCTTTACCTTGGGGGAATGAGTGCTTTTGATGCCATTAATCACGCATTCTCTACCATCTCTACAGGGGGCTTTTCTACTAAAAACAACAGCATGGGGTATTGGGAACACAACTACTACATCTTATGGGTAACAACCATTTTTATGTTTTTAAGTGGGGTGAACTTTATTGCTCACCTTAAAGCTCTATCAGGAGATTTTAAAGGCTATAGAAGTGAAGAGGTTATTTGGTATTTGGTTGTTTTTTTACTTCTTGCTTTTGCTTTAAGTGCTGTACATATTTCTATTGGGAAAGATAGCATTTGGCACTCTTTGACCCACTCCTTTTTTACCATCTCTTCCATCATTACCACCACAGGATTTGCTTCAACCGACTATGGAGAATGGTCACGAGCTGCGATAGCGTTTATCTTTATTCCTATGTTCATTGGAGCCAATGCAGGAAGTACAGCAGGAGGGGTAAAGATTATTCGCTATGTAGTTTTACTCAAAAGTCTTAGTACACAATTTAAACAGATATTACACCCCAATGCCATGGTTGGAGTCTACATTGATGGTCAAAAGGTGCTTACCAAAGTTTTAGTGAGTGTGAGTGGCTTTTTCTTTATCTATATGTTTACAACTTTAGTACTCTCTTTCTATCTTTTTGCCAAAGGCTACGACTATCTAACAGCTCTTAGTGCTGCTATTGCTATAGTAGGAAATATTGGTCCTGGGTTTGGACACGTTGGACCTGCTGATAACTTTAGTATCTTTAGTGAGTTTGACAAGGTATTGCTCTCATTTTTTATGATTATTGGACGGTTGGAGTTTTATACCTTTATTGTGTTGTTTAGTCGTGAATTTTGGAAGAGGTTTTAGGGAGGGGAGTTCTCTTTAAGAGAAAAGAGAATCAATTTTCAATCCTAATACCCCTCTCATAAAAAAAAGAGTATAATTCCAACAAATTTTAATTATCTAAAATAAGGAATTATACCTCATGAAACAAGTACCCATACTCGTCCTAGACTTTGGTTCACAATACACACAACTAATAGCACGAAAATTAAGAGAATCAGGAGTCTACTGTGAAGTAGTACCTTATAGAGAAAATATAGCTAACATAAAAGCTCGTAAACCAAAAGGGATTATCCTCTCAGGTGGTCCTGCCTCTGTTTATGCAGAAGATGCTTATAAGCCAAGTGAAGAACTTTGGTCATTGGGGCTTCCTATTATGGGAATTTGTTATGGAATGCAACTTATTACTCAGCGTTATGGTGGAGAGGTGGTTTCGGCTGACCATCATGAGTATGGTAAAGCGAAACTCACGCTTAAAGATTCACCTATATTTGATGGTATGACCAACGATGAAGTGGTCTGGATGAGTCATGGAGATAGAGCAGAGAAAATCCCTGATAACTTTGAGGTTATTGGTACTTCTGAGAACTCTCCTTATGCAGCCATTGCCAATGAAGAGATGAAAATTTATGCCTTCCAATTTCACCCAGAGGTTCACCACTCGGTAGAGGGGACTAAACTGCTTAAAAACTTTGCTAAACACGTTTGTGGTTGTGACAGCACATGGAACATGGGTGGTTTTGCTAAAGAGAAGATAGCACAAATAAAAGCACAAGTAGGGGACAAAAAAGTTCTTTGTGGTGTTTCGGGGGGAGTTGACTCTTCTGTTGTAGCTGCGATGCTTAACGAAGCGTTACCAAAAGAGCAACTCATCTGTGTTTTTGTTGACCAAGGATTGCTACGTAAAAATGAGGCTGAAGATGTTCAAAACATGTTTAAGCTTTTAGATATTCCTCTTATTACTATTGATGCGAAAAAAGAGTTTATGGCTGCTTTAGAGGGTGTTTCTGACCCTGAGACAAAGCGTAAAGCGATTGGTGAGAAGTTTATTGAAGTTTTTGATGCAGAGGCTAAAAAACATACAGATGTTGCCTTTTTGGCACAAGGAACACTCTATACCGATGTGATTGAATCGGTCTCTGTAAAAGGTCCTTCTAAAACTATCAAATCTCATCATAATGTAGGTGGACTTCCAGACTGGATGACTTTTGAGTTAGTAGAACCTTTAAGAGAGATTTTTAAAGATGAAGTTAGAAAACTTGGACTGGAACTTGGACTTCCAAAAGATATGATAGGTCGTCACCCTTTCCCTGGACCAGGTCTTGCTATTCGTACGATG
This sequence comes from Campylobacteraceae bacterium, assembly GCA_027056485.1. Classification (GTDB taxonomy): domain Bacteria; phylum Campylobacterota; class Campylobacteria; order Campylobacterales; family Sulfurovaceae; genus UBA1140. The sequence goes on from JALUKQ010000069.1 coordinate 4,443, forward strand.
GGAGCAGTAACTCCAGAGGGTTTACACCTTATTCGTGAGTCTGATGCCATTATGCAAGAGGAGTTAAAAGCAACAGGTTATTATGACAAAGTATGGCAAGCATTTACTGTGCTTTTAAATGTTCAGTCTGTTGGTGTTATGGGAGATAATCGAACTTATGATAATACTGTGTGTATAAGAATGGTAGAGTCGGTAGATGGTATGACAGCGACGTTTGCTCATGTTCCTCATGATGTATTAGAGGGTATGAGCAGAAGAATTATTAATGAGATAGATGGGATTAATAGAGTGGTTTATGATATATCATCTAAGCCACCTGCTACTATTGAATGGGAATAAGCTTATAATAATTATAATTTTTTGTATAAATAAGAAAAATTAACAAATATTTCACATTTATACAATATAATTGATTAATCTTTTACAGGGGGGAGAATTTTTGGAAAATATACTTATTATTCTTATTGCTGTTACCTCTATCTCTACTATTATAAATGTTTTTTTAAAAAAGTTTGATATACCAACAGTAATAGGATATATATTTACAGGCTTAATAGCAATGCAACTATTTAAATTTGGAGAGCATTCACAAGAGAGCCTTGCTCATTTAGCAGAGTTTGGTATTGTTTTTCTTATGTTTACGATAGGGCTAGAGTTCTCCATTGGACATATGAAATCGATGAAAAAAGAGGTTTTCATTTATGGTGCCTTACAAGTACTCGTGAGTGGATTCCTTTTTACTTTTGTTTCGATATATGGTTTTGGAATGGAGGTTAAAAGCTCTATTGTCATTGGTTTTGCTTTGGCTCTCTCATCTACGGCTATTGTACTTAAAGTTTTAAATGAAAAAAATCAAATACATACTGGTTATGGGCGTAATGCTGTTGGAATTTTGATTTTTCAAGATTTGGCTGTTATCCCTATTCTTTTGATGATATCTATTTTTACTAATGATAGTGGTAGCTCAGTTTCTCAACTTCTTTTACACACACTTATGAGTGCTATTGTTGTTTTTTTGATTCTCTTTGTTGCTGGTAAATATTTTATAGAGCGTTTTTTTGAATGGGTTATTGCTTCAAACTCAGAAGAGATTTTTTTAGGTTCGGTTCTTTTAACAGTTATAGCTGCATCAGTCGTAGCCGAACACTTTGGTTTCTCTTACTCTTTAGGTGCGTTTATTTCAGGTATGACTATTGCAGAGACAAAGTTTCGTTATCGTATCGAGGCAGACCTTGTACCATTTAGAGATATTTTACTAGGGATTTTCTTTATTACTATTGGAATGCAGATTGATTTAAATATTATTTTTGAATATGGTTTTGTTATTTTAGGATTGTTGATTATTATTATGCTTCTTAAGGCATTGATTATTTTTGGTGTATTACGTGGATTTATGCAGAATAGAACATCCATAAAGAGTGCTTTATCTTTGATGCAAGTAGGTGAGTTTGCTTTGGCTATTTTTGCTTTAGCCTATAATAGTCAACTTATATCTTCTGATATTAATCAAATTATGATTTTAACAGTTGTACTCTCTATGATTTTGACACCATTTATTTTGAACAATATTAAGAACTTGGCAAACTTATTTTTTAAAGAGCCTACAGAACTTCGAGAACGTGCCATTCAATCAACTGGGTATGATAGTCATATTATTATTTGTGGTTATGGTCCAATGGGACAGAGATTAGCAAAAATATTTAAATCAAAAAAGCTTCTTTATGTCATACTCGAGCATGATATTAGACTGGTAGATAAGGCAATATCTGATGGAGAGAGTGCTATTTTTCTTGCTAATGCAGCTCAGAAAGGGGTTTTAGAACACTTCTGTATAAAAAATGCTATGGCTATTGTGGTAACTATTAGCAATGAGCATCAGTTGAGACTTATTTGTGAGAACATTGACTCTTTTGACTCTAATATCAATACCATTGTGAATGTACGGAATGCCTCTCAAGCAGAGACTATTTCTGATTTAAATATTAATAATATTGTTATTAGTCAAGATATTATTTCTGATATAGTAGTTGAGCGTACCTTGGAATGTGAACTTATTTTAGGAGGATAGTATAGTAGTCCTTAAGTATAAAAAAAGTTATTTTGTAAAAATAAATTAGGAGTCTATATGTCACGAACTATTCATTATATCATTATGGGTTTAGCCTTTTTTATTACTTGGATTTGGGCTGCTATTGAACCTCTCTTTTTTGATGATTGGTTGTTGGAAAATATCTTAGTTGTTATAGCTGTTCCTGCACTTATTTGGACGAGGAAGAAGTTTGAGTTTTCTCTGCTCTCTTATTGGATGATAACTATTTTTTTAGTATTACATTTGATTGGTTCACACTATACTTATGCTGAAGTACCTTGGGGTGTTAGCTTAGGTGAGTGGTTAGGAACAGAACGTAATATGTATGATAGGCTTATCCATCTTCTTTTTGGTGTGTTGCTTGTTTATCCTCTTTATGAGCTTGTTGTTCGTTCTGGAAATATGAAAGGCTTTTGGGCATATTTTGTCCCTCCCATGATAGTTTCTGCTTTTGCTGGTTTTTATGAAGTTTTAGAGTGGGTTGCTGCTGTAGTGGTTGCTCCTGAAGCAGGTACAGCATTTTTAGGTTCACAAGGTGATGTTTGGGATGCTCAAAAAGATATGATGTTGGCAATGGTAGGGTCAGCAGGTGTCCTATTTTTTATAGGGATAGTAAAGAAGATAAAATGCATTAAACATAAGAAGTATTAATGCATTTTTAGATTAAGAGATTAAATAAGCTCCGGAGAATTTTTTAGATTTAAGAAGTTTTTTAGCTTCATATTTAGTACAGTTCACAACTACTCTATACATTATTTTCTTTTGTGCTTTAATATAATGCTTAATAATCTTAACATTTTTTAGATGATGCTTTTTTTTAAATAAATTAGCATATCTTTTATTCGAAAATGAAGCTATCTGTACTTTTTTAGTTTTCTTTACAACTTTAATCCGTTTTTTTGTATGTTTTTTCTTTATATACTTTTTCTTAGTTTTTGCATATTTAGATTTATTTTTAATTTTTCGCTTAGCTTTTTTAGAAGAGAGTACCTCTATTTTAACCTTACTGATACCTTTATGAATCATACCAATTTTTTTAGCAGCACCATAAGAGAGGTCAATTTTTCTAGTTGAGTGAAAAGGTCCTCTGTCATTGACTCTAACTATTACTGATCTTCTATTTCTAAGGTTTGTAACTTTTAGACGTGTCCCCAAAGCATATGTTTTATGTGCAGCTGTCATGGCATACATATTGTAACGTTCTCCACTGGCTGTTAATCTACCATGAAAAGGATTACCATACCAACTGGCTTTACCTATTTTTGTGAAACCTTTATGTACATATTTAGGATAGTATTTAATACCTCTATCTTTATAGGCTAAGATGTTTTTATCGAGTGCATAGAGTGACGAGCCAAGAAGTAATATCGCAATTAATATACTTTTTATCATATTATTTAACTTCATAAAATAATATCTCCCAATTTAAAATAATTTTGCAATTATATTATTTAAAACTGTTAATAAAGATATAAAGTGATTAATTTTATCATTTTTTTAATTTTAGTCAAGTAGACTAAACTTTATTAATAAAAAAAACTAAACCCTTGAATATTTACTAAAAATATAATATAATCCACAAAAATTTATCTATAGAAAGGAACATATACGATGGCAAAACATCAGTTTCAAACAGAGATAGGGCAACTCTTAAAATTAATGACCCATTCACTTTACTCAAATAAAGAGATATTTATACGAGAGTTGGTTTCAAACTCTTCAGATGCAATTGATAAGTTTAACTACATGCAACTAACCGATGAGAAGTTCAAAGAGGAGAACTGGTCAGGTCAAATCAATATTAGTATTGATGAAGAGGACAACTCTTTAACCATTGCTGATAATGGTTTAGGTATGAATGAAGAAGACCTTATGAATAACCTTGGAACCATTGCTAAGTCGGGAACCAAATCATTTGTAGAGAGCCTAACAGGTGATGCTAAAAAAGACTCTAACCTCATTGGTCAGTTTGGTGTTGGTTTCTACTCGGTATTTATGGTTTCAGAACATGTAGAAGTAATTACTAAAAAAGCTGGTGAAGAACAAGCTTATAAGTTTGCTACAGATGGTACAGGTGAGTTTGAGATTACTCCCGTAACCAAAGAGGCACATGGAACGGTTATTTACATTAAACTTAAAGAGGATGAAAAAGAGTTCTTGTCTAAGTGGAGAGTTCAAGAGGTAGTGAAAAAGTACTCTAACCATATCGCTTACCCAATTATGATGCACTTCAAAGAAGATGTAACCGAAGGTGAAGGTGACGATGCTGTTACTAAAAAAGTTAAAAAAACAGAACAAGCCAATGCAGCAACAGCACTTTGGACACTCCCAAAATCTGACCTTAAAAAAGAGGACTATATAGAGTTTTATAAGTCACTTTCACATGGTGATGATGAGCCTTTAACCTACTTACATAATAAAGTAGAGGGAGCTCAAGAGTTTACAACACTTTTTTACATTCCTAAAACAGCACCAATGGATTTATACAGAGCAGATTATCAAAGTCATGTGAAGCTTTATGTTAAACGTGTATTTATCACCGATGATGATAAAGAGCTTCTTCCAACTTATTTACGTTTCGTAAATGGTATTATTGATTCTGAAGATTTACCACTTAATGTAAGCCGTGAGATTCTTCAAGAGAATCGTATTTTGGCAAACATTAAACAAAATGCAACTAAAAAAATACTTCAAACGATTAAAAAGCTAAAAGGTGAAGATTCAGAGTTATTCACAGAGCAGTATAATAAAGTGATTAAAGAGGGAATATTCCAAGACCATACGAACAAAGATTTACTGCTTGACATTGTAAAATATAAATCTTCTACCGAAGATGGTATGGTGACTTTTGAAGACTATGTTAGTCGTGGCAACTCTGAAAAGAAAGAGATTTACTACATTGCAGGTGAAGATGAAAAGGTTTTACGAAACTCACCTTTACTCGAAGCGTACAAAAAAGCAAACATTGAAGTATTGATTATGGATGACAAAGAGATAGATGAAATAGTAGCTCCATCTATTGGTCAGTATAAAGAGTGGTCGTTGAAAGATATTACTACTATTGATGCTCCTGACTCTAAAACAGAGGAAGAGAAAGAGGAGATTAGCAAAGAGTTTAAGTCTTTGACTGACAAGATTAAAGAGGTTTTAGGTGAAGATGTCAAAGAGGTTAAAACCACCACCAGACTAACCTCTAGCCCCTCTTGTGTAGTTAAAGACAGCTCAGACCCAATGGCTGGAATGGCTCATATGTTCGCACAAATGGGACAACCTGTACCAGAGACACCACTTATCTTAGAGGTGAACCCAGAACATGCTATGATTCAGAAGTTAGATAAGTTAGAGAACCAAGATTTGTTTGCTGATATGGCATGGATTTTACTGGACTCTGCTAAATTATCAGAAGGTTTAGAACCAAAAGATAAGTCAGCGTTTGCCTTAAGAGTTGCAAAAGTGGCTACAGAGGCTTTATAACATAAAATATTAGAAATTATTCGATACTAGTTTAAATTATTTTTATATAAAATAATTTAATGGTATTTTAAGTTTTATTCACATGGTGAATAAAATGTGAATAAAACTTGCTTTAAAGTGAATAATTTCATTTAACAATATAATCTATTAACATAAATAGGTTTGAATTTTTAGAAAAAGGATAAAAATGAACAAACATATTAGGAAAATTTCAAACTATGCTATGGTTGGTGGAGTTGGTGTGATGGTTATGGCAACCTTACAAGGGTGTGGAGATGATCCAGCTACTCACCAACAGCCTCAACAACAAGCACAAGATCAGAGTGTAGTAAAAGAGGGTGCGACGGTAACTATTGAGAAGCAAGCTAATGGTTCTTATCAAATTATTGATGAAGCTCCAAGTGTTAAAACACGTGTAATTGTTGTAGAAGATGGAAAAGAGCGAATCTTAACACAAGATGAGATAGATAAACTGGTTAAAGAGGAAGAGGCAAGAGTTGATGCAGGAACCTCTAAGTTGACTCAAAACCCTGAAGAAGTTAAAGAATCAGGGGGAATGGGTCTTGCTGGTACACTTATGGCATCTATGGCAGCAGGTATGGTGGGTTCTTTCCTTATGAACAAGCTGATGAACAACCAGAATTATCAACAAAATAGAAGAACTACTTATAAATCACCTCAAACTTACTCAAAATCACAAAACTCTTTTAAGAAGAATGCAGCAGCTAGAAGTGCAGCGAAGAGTTCATCGCCTAAAAAGTCTGGTTTTTTCTCAAATAAAAAGTCAAGTTCAACACGTTCATCAAGTTTTGGTGGATAAGTTATGAAACTTCAACCCATTAAAGTACCAGACAATAAGTTTTTAGAAGAGATAGGTTTCTTTTGGCATACTGACCCTGACAATACACCTTATGTGGCAGACGAAATAGTGGTTATAAACTCTGATGAAGCAGATGCTTACTATGAAGCAGCTAATGAGCTTTATGAGATGTTTACAGAAGCTGGTGAGTATGTTATAGAGAATGAGTTGTTCCATGAAATAGGAATACCTTTTAACCTTGTAGAAGCTGTGAAAATGTCTTGGGACAATGATGTTCATTGGCATCTGTATGGTCGTTTTGACCTTGCAGGGGGAATAGATGGTAAACCGATTAAACTTATAGAGTTTAATGCAGATACTCCAACCTCTCTTTTTGAAACTTCTATTTTACAGTGGGCAATGCTCAAACTAAATGACATGGAAGAGTCGCATCAGTTTAACAACCTATATGAAGCCTTAGGTGATAACTTTAAACGCCTTATAACCATGGAAGAGAGTGTTGAAGATTTTGATGAACGTTATGATGGTTGGAAAATTTTATTCTCTTCAGTAAGAG
>JALUKQ010000070.1 GCA_027056485.1 Campylobacteraceae bacterium
TACCTAGAGCAAAATAAATCCCGAAGTTCAGAAGAAGCCAGTAATGCCTTAAGCTTTTTAGAAGAGCAAATTAAACCCGTAAAAGAAGCGGCTGATATTGCAGAAGTAAACTTAAAGTCTTATAGAACCGATAATCAAACCGCTGATATGTCCATGGAAACACAGGCCGTTTTGGATGTGGTTTCTGGAATAGATACCGAATTACAAAAATTATCACTTAAAAGAGATGAGTTAGGACAAAAATACACACCCAATCATCCAACGATACAAGCCATTATTTCTCACGAAACAAAATTGAGACAAAGAAAGGAGCAGACGCTCCAGAAGATTTCAGATTTACCAGAAACTCAGCAAGAACTACTTAAATTTGAACGTGACTATAAGGTTGCAAACACCATTTATATCGACCTACTAAATAAAATACAAGAATTTAAGATTGCTAAAGCGAGCAACGTTGGCAATGTGTATATTGTCGATACGGCTGTTGCTTATGATGAACCTATCAGACCTAAAAAAATAATAATTATTGCCATAGGCCTTATTCTAGGATCCATTCTTGGGGTTCTGATTATCCTCTTAAAGAAAGCATTACAAAAAACTATTAATAACCCTGAAAAACTTGAAGAAGCAACTGGAATCCCCGTTTATGCAACAGTTCCTTTAACTCAGAATGTAAAATTAACCGGGGGGCTTAATAAAAAGAAAAAACAAAAATCACTTTTAGCTATCGAGAAGCCCAATGATGCTGCTATAGAAAGCCTACGTAGCCTTCGAACTAGTCTTCATTTTGCTTTGCTCGAATCAAAGAACAATATTGTCATGATTACAGGCCCCTCCCCCAGTGTCGGTAAATCATTTATTTCATCAAACTTTGCGGCTATTGTTGCTTCCTCTGAACAACGTGTCATATTAATCGATGCCGACATGAGAAAAGGCTACTTAAATAAGTTATTTGATCTTAAAGATTCCCCGGGGCTATCTGACCTAATTAGTGAGAACTCAACTCTAGAAGACGCTATTCATTCGCTTAAAGTTGGCGAACACACTCTGGATGTTATCGCAAGAGGCCAAACGCCTCCAAACCCCTCTGAATTACTGATGCACAGCAACTTTAAGAAGCTATTAAACCAACTATCAGATGAATATGATCTGGTCTTAATTGATACCCCCCCTATACATGTCGTTACCGATCCAACAATCATCGGTAAACACTCCGGAGTTATCTTTATGGTGGTTCGCTCAGAACAACATAGCATTAAAGAAATAGACCATGCTGTCACTCATTTAGCCCACGCAGGGATTCAAACCAAAGGCTTCATATTTAATGGTTATACACCCAGAAAAGGGGGATATGATTACTATAGTTATTACGACTATTATCACTCAGAAAAATGATAATTCAACGCTTCCAAGCCAAATTAATGATTCTTATTAAAACTTGGTATATCCATCAGAACAATTACGATGATGGCTTAATTACTGCATCAATTGACTTTTGAAGGGCATCTATCCGTGAGGTAATATCAGCATCTATGTGCTGCACTGAGTCTTTAGTATTAAATAACTCATGAGCAATATTAATCGCAGCCATTACAGCAATTCTCTCGGCCCCCAGTGCTTTACCTCCATCACGAATTTTTTGCATACTATCATGCACATGCTTTGCAGAGGCAACTAAAGACTCATGTTCCCCAACGGGACATGAGATCTTATATTCTTTTTCCAGGATACGAACTGTAACAGGAATTGTTTCGTTATTATTACTCATCATTTACTCCTCAGGATGCCTTATCCAAGGCTTTGAGTCGATCAACCATTGCTTCAACCTGGCCACGCACTTTATCATTCTTAATTTGTAGTTCTGAACGTTCAAGCATAAGCTGATTATTACTATTTTTATATGTTAAATTCTCTTCATTGAGCTTTTCACAATAAAGTAACAACATCTCTACTGAGCTCTCAAGTTTCTCTAATTTATCCTTGATAGAGGAGTCAGAGCTATTAGCGGATTGTATACTCATGACATTAGCCACCTAATTCACAATTTATTAATAATCACGGACGAGTATACGGAAATTATCGTTTAAGCACAAAACATCAAGGTTCTAATCTCAATACGCTATTTTGTATAAAATATTATCATTCTTACCTCTTTCATAAGTATTTTTACTTAGTTTTTCCGGTGTAAGTTAGCGCGAATAAGAATACCCTAATATACTGTTTTTAAAAGAATAAAAATAAATCTGACAAAGCTTGAAAAATGGTCTTTACTCTGTGTAAGATGCGCCCGTGCGCTTGCTGATGGTGTCCGTTATTTCTACGTGAAATACTACCCCAAGGTAGTCAATGCAAGCGACAATTTTAAACCCCCTACATAATTTTAAGAGGTATACCAATGAGGAAGAGTGTTTTATTAGGTCTTGCAACTGCTGCTATTTTTAGTTCATCAGTACAAGCAGACACACTAGAGGATGTAAAAAAAGCTGGTGTTTTAAAGTGTGGAGTTAGTACCGGTCTTGGCGGATTCTCAGCTGCTGATGACAAAGGTAACTGGCAAGGACTTGACGTTGATGTATGTCGTGCTGTTGCCGCTGCTGTTTTAGGCGATGCAAGCAAAGTCAAATATAATCCATTAACAGCAAAAGAGCGTTTTACGGCGCTTCAGTCTGGTGAAATAGACATGCTTTCACGTAACACGACCTGGACATTAACACGTGATGCTTCTCTTGGACTAAACTTTGCCGGTGTTAACTACTACGACGGTCAAGGCTTTATGGTAACTAAAGCTCTTGGTGTCGATAGTGCGCTCAAGCTAGATGGTGCAGCAGTATGTATTCAGGCAGGTACTACAACTGAACTTAACCTTGCTGATTATTTTAAAGCTAACAACATGAAGTACAAGGCGATCACTTTTGACACGTCTGACCAAACAATTAAAGGATTCGAAGCAGGACGTTGTGACATGCTAACGTCTGATCAATCTCAACTTTATTCTCTTCGCATTAAGTTAGCTAAGCCTGATAGTGCAATTGTTCTTCCAGAAGTCATCTCAAAAGAGCCTCTCGGCCCTGTTGTTCGTCAAGGTGATGATAAGTGGTTCAATATCGTTCGCTGGTCTCTTAACGCTATGATCAATGCAGAAGAGCTAGGCTTAACATCTGAAAATGTTGATAAAATGAAGACTAGCAAAGATCCAGCTATCGGACGTATGATGGGTGGTCAAGGCGAGAAACTAGGTCTTGATGATAACTGGTCTTACAATATTATTAAGCAAGTTGGTAACTACAGCGAAAGTTTTGAAAGAAACGTTGGTGCTGGCTCTCCGCTTAAGATCGGTCGTGGTCTTAACGCTCTATGGAGTAAAGGTGGCATCATGTACGCTCCACCAATTCGTTAATACGTTGACTATAAAAAGGGTCTGCAGAAGCAGGCTCTTTTTTTGTCTCTAAATTAGTAATCTTTCTCTTAGCTAATTGTTTTCATGTCTAGCAAGATTACTAATTAAGAGGCATACCCACATACGAATGAACCTACCTCCCTAATTATTCACCTTAATATGGCTTAAAATTTATGAGTGATCCCAGACATAACAGTAGCGAACTACCAAGCAAACCACCTATTTGGAATGACCCCAAATACCGTGCATTATTTTTTCAGGTACTATTAATCGCTGCGCTTGCCTATTTTTTCTATACCATTGTTCAAAATACCTTAGACAATATGAA
>JALUKQ010000071.1 GCA_027056485.1 Campylobacteraceae bacterium
GTATCTGTTGAGTTTGTTGTGCAGTGGTACAATAAGGAAAAAGGTGAGGCAAATAATCATCCTTTATGTAAAGTTGTTTTAAAGAAAAATTAGCAAGGAGTAGATTTAATGCCAAAACAAGACTGGACTCAAATCAAAACCATCTTCAAAACAAAAAACAAGATCTACCTAAAAGAGTTCCTAAACTCAAATGAGGTCTTTCTTCCAAATGAGAAGCAAAAAAACATATTTGACAAGACCCATAACGCTTTTTCAGCCAAACATTTAGACAAGCCAAGTCCTGCTAATTGGATTCCGATATATAAAAGAGATGATTTGTCGGACTATTTGTTGGAAAACCGTCTTATGCCTATTCGTTGTGGGCAAGGGGAGTTTTTCTTTTATAGAGGTGAGATTGTTTTTGATTTGAGAGAGGTTGAGTGTGAACCTGTATCTATTGAGAGTATTGAAAAAGTGGAGCATTTTGTTCCATTGACCCTACAAGATTTTCATAGAAATGAAAATGCCTACCTAAACAAAGCCTTAGCATTGGGAATTTTAAACCATTTTTTAGACAGTCCAGAGTTAAAAGTTTTTGAGAAATCTATTGAACGAAAAAACTACCGACGCTTACTCTATGGACAATTTGGGAAAATAAAAACCAACTTTGAGCTAGAGTTCAAAACTACCAAAGGTTCACGTCCTATCAATAGAGGCTTTCAGTTTGAGATAGATTTGGTGCTAGAAAATGAAAATGAGATTATTATCTTTGAAGCCAAACAAGGAGCTAAGGCACGAGAGAATTTTATACTTTTACAACTCTACTACCCACACATCTATCTAAACAACATCACCAAAAATCAAAAAAAGATAAGAACCATATTTATAGACATAGAGACAAACAAAAGTGACAAATACCGACTCACCGAATTTTGTTTTCATGAGCTAAATTTTGATAGCGTTGAAGTTTTGAGGTCTTGGGTTTATGGGTGAGGTTGATTATGATATAATTGATGTTAAAGAGATAAGTTGTGAAGAGCTTCTCTATCATGAACACCCATCAGCAGTTGCACTTTCAATATTGTGTGACTTTGAGGGTAAAGACAAACAGATGGTTATAAATACCATTTTAAAGAGAATTAGAGAACTCACCAAAGATGATGATAGAGAGTATAAAAACTACTTAGAAAAAGTGACAATCTTATCAACCAATAGAGATTTAGAAGAAAATGTAAAGAGAGGAGCAAATATGTTAGCAGTAGATATTGAGAAGATACCATTTTATCAAGATGGACTAAAAGAGGGAATTGACAGAGGTATAGAAAAAGGTATATTGATTGTTGTAAAACAGATGTTAAAGCTAAACGTAGATATAAGAGTTATTCATCAATATACAAATGTAGAATTAGAAAAAATAGAAGAAATTAAAAAGGAGTTATCTCAATCTTAAACTAAGAATTGAGATAATATTGAAAATTAAGACAAAAACTCCTGCTTCATCCACCCAAACACATCACTATTATCACGAAGAGATGAGGTTACCACTTACCGACTCACTGAATTTTGTTTTCATGAGCTAAATTTTGATAGCATTGAAGTTTTGAGGTCTTGGGTTTATGGGTGAGGAGTAAAGGGCTACACAAAGCTTTGGACTTAACCTAGCCTCATAAACTCCATTAACTCTTTGTCTCTAAAAAGTAGAGCATTGACAATTTCACTTATGTTTTTTTCTGCTCTTTTGCTAACTTAGCCACAAAATTCTCTACCTCTGGTTCAAGATAGATGGGTAAATTAAATGTAGCATCTTTATGGTAAAACTTTCCTCGTTCTCCATTTGAAAAATCGTATTCTTCTTTCATAACTTTACTCTCTTTTTAAAATACTATATCAGAAAACTATTGAAAATGAGATTACCATTTACCGACTCACTCAATTTTGACAGCGTTAAAGTTTTGAGGTCTTGGGTTTAAACTCGGGCTACATAATACTGCATAAAGAGTATACCCATTTTTGACTTTTCTAAATAAAAAAGGTATACTTTAATAAAAAAATAAGAATACACAATGATAAACTTTAATTTCTACAGCTATAACGATGAGCAAATAAAACAACGACATAGATATTCTTAACAGCAAAAAGACAAACATCAGAGTACGTTGGTCACTCAAATAATGATAGATTACATACCAAATATTGAGATTATTGATGCTTATAGAGAAGAGGTTGTTAATCTCACTTAAGTTTACTTTTTCAATACAACATCAATATATCTTGATACATAAATAATAACCTGCTATACTTCCCAAAAAAAACAAAAAGGAATAGCATGATTTTAGCATCAAGCCTATTTTTGATTACCCTCATTTTTATTATTTGGCAACCAAAAGGCTTACAGATTGGGACGACTGCTATTGTTGGAGCATTGGTGGCTTTGGCTCTTGGGGTCGTGAGTGTTAATGACATTTGGGTAGTGACCGATATTGTTTGGGACGCTACTTTGGCGTTTATTGGGATTATTATTCTCTCTATGGTGCTGGATGAGATAGGTTTTTTTGAGTGGTGTGCCATTAAAATGGCGAAGCTCTCTAAAGGGAATGGTCATCTTATGTTTGTCTATGCTTTGCTTTTGGGGGCATTTGTTTCGGCGTTGTTTGCTAACGATGGGGCAGCGTTGATTTTAACTCCTATTTTGTTGGCTAAGATGCGTATTTTGAAGCTTAATGTTAAAACCATTTTGGCTTTTTTACTTGCAGGTGGGTTTATTAGCGATTCGGCTTCACTTCCTTTTGTTTTTTCTAACCTTACCAACATTGTTACGGCGAACTATTTTGACATTGGTTTTGCTACTTATCTTTCTACGATGTTTGTTCCTTTTGTGGTGAGTGTGGTAGCTTCTATTGCTATTTTATGGCTCTTTTTACGTAAGGATATTCCTTCACAAATTGACATCTCTTTACTTAAAGATGAAAATGAAGTGCTAAAAAGTAGAACACTCTTTCTTTTTTCTTGGCTCTTTTTGGCGTTACTGATTGCAGGGTATTTCATTGGCGACCACTTTAACTTGCCTGTGAGTCTTTTTGCTTTGGGTGGGGGAGTTCTTTTTCTGCTTATCGCTTCGTACATGAAAACGGTTAATGCCAAAGAGATAATTAAAAATGCCCCTTGGCAGGTGGTTTGGTTTAGTATTGGGCTTTACATTGTGGTCTATGGGCTTAAAAATGCAGGGCTTACAGACTACTTGGCTGTGGTACTTAAAGATTTAGCAACCCGTGGTGACACCATTGCTGTGGTGGGTACTGGATTTATCTCGGCTTTTCTCTCGGCGATTATGAACAACATGCCTACCATTATGATTATGGATATAGCCTTGCAAGATGTCGGCAATGATGCGTTGGCTTATGCCAACATCATCGGCTGTAATTTAGGGCCTAAAATGACACCATTTGGAAGCTTGGCAACGCTTTTATGGTTACATGTATTGGCACAAAAAGGGGTTAAGATTGGCTTTTGGCAATATAGTAAGTTTGGACTTTTGGTGACGCCTCCTGTGTTGCTGGTGGTTCTGTTGAGTTTAAGTATGGGGAATATTAACTAATATTCTCTAACACTAGCTCCTTATTAAATTTTAGGACGCATTAATCTTTTACAAGTATAATCGTAATTAATAAATTTT
>JALUKQ010000072.1 GCA_027056485.1 Campylobacteraceae bacterium
CGTAATAGTTGGAGGATTAAAAAAAGTAACCAATATGCCTTGCCCTAAAAATGAGATACACTATGAAGGAGTCTACCCCTCTACCAAGGTGTGGGAACACTATCCAAAAGAGTTTAAACAACCTTCTTCTATCCGATGTTTTCCAGCAGGTCATGCCAGTGGAGGGTTTGCACTATTGAGTCTATTTTTTCTTTTTAAAACCAAACGCAATAAAATCTTGGCAATAGTAGGTGCATTAACGGTTGGTTGGAGCATGGGACTCTACAAAATGCTCATAGGTGACCATTTTTTAAGTCATACCATTATCACTATGATATTGGCATGGCTTATTATTTTAATTATTCAAAAGATTATGACAATTCGTTATCAATAATCTGACAGATGGTATGTCCAAAAAGTATGTGCATCTCTTGTATTCTTGGTGTGTCATCAGAAGGAACAACCAAATTAATATTACAGGCATAATTCATTTTTCCTCCACCCTTTCCTGAAAAGCCTAAAGTCTCTGCACCCATCTCTTTTGCTAAAAGTAATGCAGAGAGTACATTTAAAGAGTTTCCAGAAGTAGAGATGCCAATAAGTAAATCTCCCTCATTAACTAAAGCTTCTACTTGTCTATCAAATATTCTATCATAACCATAGTCATTTCCTATAGCTGTCAAAGCAGAAGTATCAGTTGTAAGTGCAATCCCAGGAAGACCACGGCGTTCTGTTTTATAACGACCTGTTAACTCTGCTGCAATATGTTGGGCATCTGCTGCTGAACCACCATTTCCACAAAGTAAAACTTTATTTCCTCGTTTCAAAACCTCTACTACCAATGTAGAAGCTTTTTCTAAGTCTATTTCCATGGTTTCCATAACAGCTTGTATGGTCTCTAAATGTAATTGAAACTCTCTAGCAATAGTTGTTTTCATGTCCATCCTTAATACGTTCTATTGTTTTTGTAGTACTTTTACCCTCAACAAAATTAACCAGTCGTAACTCGTCTGCTATATCTTGTCCTATAACATTTTTACCCTCATAGTCTCCACCTTTGACCAAAATATGAGGTTGTATAGCTTTTATAAGTTCATATGGAGTATCCTCATAAAATTTTACCACATAATCTACAGCTTCCAGTGATGCTAAGATATAAGCTCGGTCATCTTCTGTATTAACAGGTCGGGAAGGACCTTTAAGACGACTCACACTTTCATCTGAGTTTAGACCTAAAATGAGTACATCTCCATAGCTCTTTGCCTCTTCTAAGTACTTTACATGACCCACATGTAAAATGTCAAAACAACCATTGGTAAAGACCACTCGTTTACCACGTCTCTTTAACTCCTCACTTAACATCTTTATCTCTTCTAATGATTTAATATGTGAATCAGAAGTCGATTTGTTTAAACTTGACTCATACTCAATTACTTCATTCAGTGTTGCAGTAGCTGAACCAATTTTACCAACAACTACACCAGCTGCTAGATTGGCAAACTTTACTGCTTTATCAATATCATAACCACAAGCCAATGAAAAACCAAGAGAAGCAATGACTGTATCACCTGCTCCTGTTACATCGTACACTTCACGAGCTACCGTTGGATGTGTTCTAAGTTCATCATCATAAATAGCAATACCATCTTCACTAAGGGTAATAAGTCCAATATCTAAAGAACATTCACTTTTTAGTTTTGTAATTGCTTCAAGAAGAGTCTCCTCATCTTTTATATCTATTTTAGAAGCCTCTATAGCCTCTTTTTTATTTGGAGTCAAAAGATATGCACCAGCATATTTTGTATAGTTCTCACCTTTGGGGTCAACCAAAACTCTTTTACCATGTTCATTGGCAATGTCTATGAGCTGTCGAGTTAATACTGTAGTTAAAACACCTTTTCCATAGTCTGAAAGTAAAATCATATCATAAGCATCAATAGAAGCTTTAAAGTTTTCAACTATCTTTTGTTGAGAACTCATAACAATATCATCGGTACTCTCTTTATCATAACGTACCACTTGCTGTTGTGAGGCAATAATACGGCTCTTTTTAGAAGTGTCTCGTCCCTCTTCAACTACCAAGTTTTCGATATTTACATCTATCTCAAAAAACATCTCTTTTAACTCTTCTGCATTGGTGTCACGACCAATAACACTTAGAACTGAAACATTTGCACCCAATGCCGAGAGATTGTTAATAACATTTCCAGCTCCACCCAACACAGCTGTCTCTTTCTCTATGGCAACCACTTGCACAGGTGCTTCTGGTGATATTCGTTCACACTTTCCCCATAGATAATGGTCTATCATAAGGTCACCGATAACTAAAATATTTGGTTCTTTGTTTTTTAGTTTTATCAATTTACTTCTTCTTCATACATACGTTTAATCTCTGAAATATAATCTTTAATCCCCTCTTCTAGTTCCCACTCTGGCTCGTAAGCTAAAAACTCTTGTGACGTTGAGATATCAGCTTGGGTGTGCATTTGGTAACCTGTAAAAGGGTTAGGAAAGTATTCTGTTCCATAGTCAGTTCCCAACTCTTTTTGTAAAATATCGGCTATATCTTGAAAGCTTCTTGGTTTTGAAGTTCCCACATTGTAAACACCAGACTTTTTAGCATCACAAGCTTTTATATTGGCTTGAAGTACATCTTTTATATAGACAAAATCTCTTACTATCTTGTCACTTCCTTCAAAGAGTCTTGGTGCTTTTCCTGCTAAAATTTGATGTCCAAACTGAATAACAGTAGACGATGTTTTATCTTTAAAAAACTCTCTTGCTCCATAAACATTAAAATATTTTAACCCAACAATCTTCATAGATGGATTCTCTCTCATGTAACGGTAAGCAATCTGATCCATTGCATACTTAGAGAAACCATAAGGATTTTCAGGATTCTCCTTTCCTACAGTTTGAGGTGAAGGCATGGAACCATAGGTTGCAGCAGATGAAGCATAAACCAATACAGCACTGTCTTTTTTAGCTTTTTCTAAAAAGTAGTAAAAAGAGTTGACATTGGTCTGCATAATTATCTCTTGGTCATAAACTCTTGTATCTGAAATAGCAGCTTCATGAAAAATATAGTCAAAGTTATAAGCATCCAATTCTGATAAATCTTTTTCAGAATTTAAATCGCCACAGATAATATCACCATGAAAACCTATAAGATTTTTATAGTGTCCAAAACTTTGTAAATTTCCATTGGAAAAAACTGCTTCACTTCTAAATTTGTCAAAAACAACTACATGTGATTGAGGGAACTGCTCTTGAAAATAAAATGCCAAATTAGAGCCAATAAATCCTGCTCCACCAGTAATGAGAATCGTTTTATTATTAAAGTTAATGTTGTTATATTTCATAACAAGATTATAGCTTTACTTTCCTATATATAGCGTTTAAAAGCTTTAAAATAAACTATTTACACGCTCTTTTGCTACTTTTACAATATGTTCATCTTCAGCCAAATCTAACCACTTAAACTGCATTCCACTTTGAATGGTACCATCTACAATGTCACCTGAGTTTCTAAACTTCAAATCAAGCTTTGCTATCTCAAAACCACTCATGGTTTGGGTAAAAGACTTTAGACGCTCATTTTTTTTATTATTGGTAAATAAATAACACCAGCTTTTAAGCCCCAAACGCCCTACTCTTCCACG
>JALUKQ010000073.1 GCA_027056485.1 Campylobacteraceae bacterium
CATCAATTAAAATAGAATCAACTTCATCAATAATAGCGTAGAAGTGTTCACGCTGAACCTTCTCTTCTGCTTTTGTTTTCATGTTGTCACGTAGGTAGTCAAATCCATACTCATTGTTTGTTCCATACGTGATGTCACAATCATATTGAGCTTTTTTTGTTACTTCGTCATATATCTCATCAGTTAAACAACCAACAGAGTAGCCTAAAAAGTTGTAGAGTTGACCCATTTCATCGGCATCTCTTTTGGCAAGGTAGTCGTTTACTGTGACAATATGTACACCTTTGCCCATCATGGCATTGAGTACAACAGCGAGTGTTGCTACCAATGTTTTACCTTCACCTGTTTTCATCTCTGCAATAGAGTTGTCGTGAAGAACCATACCCCCTACAAGCTGAACATCGAAGTGACGCATATTAAGCACACGTTTACTTGCTTCTCTTGTAATGGCAAATGAGTCGTTTAGAACATCGTCTAGTGATTTTTCTTGGGCTTGTACAGAAGCTTTTAGCTTATTAAATTCAGCTTTTAGCTCATCATCTGAGAGTGTTTCATATTTATTTTCTAGTTCATTAATCTTTTTTGCTCTTTTTAAATAACCTTTTACAATTCTGTCATTTTTAGAGCCAAATATCATCTTTAGCATTATTGGTATAACCTAGTATTAAAATTGTCATTATTTTATCTAAAATATGATTAGTGAGCTATTAAATAGTGTTATTTACCAAGGACTAACAAGGCATCCCTATAAATTGGTTCATCTATAAAGCCATACTTCATATCCATAAACCCATTTTCACCATTTTTAGCAGACTCTTCAAAAACACGTTTAATATGGTTCGCTCTAGTTAATGCTACATTTTCAATAGAAAAAACTTCATTGGCTATCTCAACTTGAAGAGGTCCCATACATGCTTTTGTTGTGAAGCCCATTTTTTTCTCTAGTTCACACCACTGTCTAAAACTTTCTACGTTTTGATACTCTTGAAACATAAAAGAGATGGGGTTTAGTCCCACAGTTTTGGCATCAATTAAAAATTTACTTAAAATATAATGAATGGTTGGATTATCATGAGTTACGAGTGATTGTGGTAGTCCTAGTGAAGTTAAGAGGTCAAGTATGCCTATGTTTGCCGTTGTAAATCTTTTTATCCCTCCAAAGGTAGCCAAGTTTTGAAAAGCCTCTTTTGTCTCTAGTGAGATATGTATCTCTTTTTCACTGTTAAGTAATTTATCAATTTCTAAGAGCTCTTCTTTTGTCTTTATTTTTGCTACTCTAACTGCATCAAAAGAGAAGCTATTTAAAAAAGATATCTCTTCTCTCCCACCTTCATCTAGTGGGTTGGTACGGACAATAATAAAACTTTTAGACGCTTTCAAATGAGATAAAAATAAAGCTATATTATATAGTGCCTCTTTTTTACGAGAGGGAGCAATAGCATCTTCTAAATTAAGTGTAATCATATCGGCATCTAAATTATTTATACGGTTTAGATGTTTCAGTTTTAAAGGGTTTAACATCATGTTTGAACGGTAGAATATTTTTTTGCTAGAGGATTTCTTTTCTTTTCCTAAATGCTTTAAACGGTCTTCTATGCTTAAATTTTCAATAAACTCTAATGCGTCAAATATCATTTATTTCTCCTTGTTAAATATAATTAATATTTAAACTAAAATATAGTATTATATCACAATATATAATAATTTAAAATAACCAAATTATCTTATTTCTAAGGAAGAAAATGACAGAGCATCTATTTGAATATATCTCTATTATTATATTATTGCTAGGTGCTAGTAGCTATTTATTACGCCATCAAATTAAAAATTATTTTAAATCACCTTCTGTTCAAATCTCTCAAGTATCATTTGGAAAGAGAGTTAAGAATGGATATATATCTCTACTTAATTTATTATATCATAATAGCAATAAACATGATTTAGAAAGAGAGATTCTACATATTGCTGTAGAGAGAACAGATGGTCGATATGTAGGAGGCTATACTAAAGATACAGATGAGTTTGATGCTGATTCTTTTATAGAGGACTATTTTTATGAAATACTTAACTATTCAGATAGTAAAAATGAAAACTTTATATTTAGTTTAGATTCGAGTTTTAACATAAAAGAGTTAAACAGTAAGTTACGTATTTCGCTTGGTAGTTTATTGGATAAAATAGAACTTCCAAATTTATCAAATATAGATATAGAAAGTACTATTTTAATCTATAAAGAGAAGTTAAATCAAGAAAATATTCAAATGACTTTTATTTCTGATGGTTCTGATACATACTATTTTCTCCTCCATCCAGTTTCCAAAGAGAAAGAGGTATATAAAGCTATTGATGATATAGGACTTGAGCGAATAATATTAAATTAATCCTTAAGTTATAAAATTTATGACAGTTTCATATTTTTCATATACAATAACATCATGATTAGCATATAAGGAAAAAAATGAAAAAACTACTAACATCAACACTGATTTTAACACTACCATTAATAGTTGTAGCAAAGAAACCACCAGTATATAAAGAGGCGACCAAAGAGTGTAAAGCATATAATAATATGAAACATACCTCCAATACTAATAATATAGAGTTAAAGGTTGGTAAAAAGTATAGAATCTTACAGACAAATAAAGGACAAGTCTTAACACTTATAGAAGGGGAAAGAGTTGCACAGCGTTGGGTTGATGAATCTTGTTTTTTAGATGTATCAAAAAAGATAGAAGAGAAAAAGAGTACTATCACAACAACTACAAAAGAGTCTAAAAGTTCAAATAAAGAGAAGGTAAAACCAGTAACTTTAGCAGAGTCAATATCTAAACAAAATCTTTTAGCACTCTCTTGGAAAAATGCATTTTGTCAAACACATCAGTATAAAAAAGAGTGTAAATCTATGAGCATAAAAGATTTTGGAGCAACACATTTTGTACTGCATGGTCTTTGGCCACAACCACGAAACAATCAGTATTGTAATGTCTCTAAAAAAGAGATTGGTAAAGATAAAAATAAACAGTGGAATAAGCTGAATGATTTAGATTTAAATAGTACAGTTCGTAAAGAACTCTCTACGCTTATGCCTGGGTATAGTTCAAATTTGCATAAGCATGAGTGGATTAAACATGGTACCTGTTATGGAACAGATGCAAATAGTTACTACTTTAATGCTATGATACTTTTAACTCAAGTCAATGAGTCATCTTTGCAGAAATATTTTAAGCTGAATATTGGTAAGCAAGTACGTTTAAAAGAGATTCGTAAAGTAGTAGATAATGCATTTGGAAAAGGTACAGGTGAGCATGTAACAATGAATTGTAATAGAGGGCTTATAACAGAGTTGTGGTTTCATATAGGTAAAGGAGAAAACTCTTTAAATGCGTTACTTTTAAAAGGAGAAACTCCTAAGAGTCGTTGTTATAAAGGGCGTATTGATCCTGTAGGATATTAATACTACCTCAAATATAGTAAGGAGTATTATATTTCCATGAAAAGTAATCTTGCAACTCTTCTTTTTCAACTTTTATTTTTTGTAAAAATGAGGGGTTCCATAATTTGATACTAGAAAATGTCAGTGGGGTATGATGGGTACTTGATTTATCTTTTTTGTCTATAA
>JALUKQ010000074.1 GCA_027056485.1 Campylobacteraceae bacterium
TCCTTGGAAGTTTTTCCAAATCCTATAGAACATGTTAATGTTTCTGTTGTATCTTTATAAATTTGTTTAATTTTTACTAAATCATCAAAACTTAATTTACCTTTTACCAACATATCATCACCTGTTTTAAAAATTATTTCATTTTCATTAGATATTTTCTTAATATAATTTTTCATCTTGTCTAATGCTATAGTAATATTTCTACTAACTTTTTTTAATTCATCTTTCTTTTCTTCAACTAATAAATCTTCTAAACATGCTCCTGTACTATCTCCATCTATACCAAAATAATACTCCTCATCTTTTAAAGGCTCTTCAGGATAAGCAATAACTTCTTTAGCATTTTCAAAAGTAAGTTGTTCCATACTTGGATAAACTATATCTGTATAAAACTCTATAAACTCTAAAGACATTGTTACCGATAACTCTGCTTTAAATTTTTCAATATTTGATAATATATTTTTACTGCTTTTATGAGTAGTTGTATTTCTAAGAAAAACAATAAATTCATTAAATCTCTCTAAAAACTCTAAATCAATATCTCTATCTTCTTTCTTTAAAATATCCAATAACATCTTTAACTTTTTTCCAAATGTAGAAGAATGATAGTCATGTTCTCCTTTTTTATCTAAAATTAAATTTATTAATTCTTCAGCACTTGAAGCGACAGAGGCTGAGGAAATTCTATAAAGAGTATTATCTTTAGACTTATCTCCTTTTAATTTAAACTCAATAGAATGAGCTAAATTTTCCTCAAAAAACTTTATATCTGCTGTCCTTGGAGAAATCTTTTCAAACTTTTTACCTAGCTCTTTAATTTTAAATTTGTATCGCTTCATTTCAGATAAATCTAAATATGCTAGAGAATCCAGTTTATGACTTTCTGGTACTTGGATATATGACTCTTTTAATATATCAACTGATAAAAAACCTCTTTTAGTTGTCAACTGAGACAATCTAGTAATATCTATAATATATTGATGTTTTATATTCAAAATGTATGAAATAATAGCAAGAAGATTTCTATGAAATATAGCCCCATTAGATAAATCAATTATTATATTCTCATTTTTATCCATTATTTCTTCAATATCATTAGCAAAGTCTTCAAGTAACTCATCATCTTTTCTATTTGTATTAACTCTTAAAGTTCTATGGATGAATTTATCATAAGTAATAGAGTTTTTTTCTAAAAAAACTTTCCATCCATCCAACTCTTCTAAGTTAGAATTTAACTTAACTAAAGACTCATTACTATGAAAAACATGTATTTTATTAATAATCTCTCCATCAAATAAATCTTTTGACTTTTCATTAGCTGCTAATATTGCATTTGCAAAAGTATGTTGATTGATATTCCCAATCATAATTAATGTACTCATTCTATTTCCTCATATCTATTTGATAGTGTCATTATATTGTAAAACAATAACAAGTCAAAAACTATCTAAATTACTCTGTTTGGACAAATATTGTCTAGTCAGACCTACAACATCAACTCATACCGAGTATTTCGACCACCATACCCCTCAATCTCTCGTATGATACCTTTTCCCAACATGTCTTTAAGATGCCTAGATGCAGTTACAGCATCTGTTTTGGTTAAGGCTCTGTATTTTTTGTTGGTCAGACCACCCTCAAAGTTACCCTCTTCTGCATCAAGCAATCTGTTAATGACTTTGTTTTGCTTTTCATTGAGTTTTATGTATCTGATTTTGTCATAAAACCTTGTCTTTTTTATGACTTTTTCAATGTTTTTAAGTGAAATAGCTATAGACTCTTTTATGCTCGTTGTATGCCACACTATCCAATCTGTAATCTCTAAATTTGGGTTATAGAGTAGATTTTGACTCTGTTCAAGTGTGTCGTAGTAGCCTTTTCTATCTTGGTTAATGGCTGAAGAGATGGAGTAGTATCGGTTATCTAAGCCCCCATCTTTTGCTAAAATGTAGTTGACAATAGCTCTACCTATACGACCATTGCCATCATCGTAAGGGTGGATGGACTCAAACCATAAATGAGTCACAGCACTTTTGACAATAAAATTTTCGGTGCTACGGTTAATGTATTCGATTAAACCTTGAATTGATGATGCTATCTCTTTATGAGGTATTGCTATGTAGTGGATTTTCTCTTTTCCAATAGAACCTGAGACAATCTGCATATCGTCATGGTTTCTAAAAGTACCTTGGTTAACAGGGTACAAAACAGACTCATGCCATCGGTGTAATCTCTCTACTGTCAACGTATCTTGGTTAAACCGACTATCAAGGTAGAGTTCTGTTAAGCTGTCACTTTTTTTAGTAGATGTGTCTTCTCTGTTAAATGCAATATTGAGTTTTTTGTGTAAAGAGGAGCGTACACTGTCACCTTTTAACTCCACCCCTTCTATGAGCGATGTAGCCACAATCTCACTTAAAGAGGTCTCCAAAGAAAAGCTATCGTGTTCATTTTGAGCAAGGTAACTCATTTTACCTTTTAGCTCTCCACTTTTCTCTATAAGCTGAAAAATCATTGGTTCTATTTTACTATAGTCATGGCTAAAGTTGGGAAAATTTTGATGTTGCCAAATCCATTTTTTGCTATTCATAACATATTCCTGTTATATTTAGATAATTAATCATAACAAAAAAGTGTTATGAATATCTTTATTATTTCCATATACTAAAAATTGAATATCAAAATAGACTCATCTGTATTCCCAATCTCAGATTGAGGAACATTATTTTCACCTATAGAGCAATAGAATGTAACAATATTCAGAAAATAAAAGTATAATCTCCTAAATAAAAAATAGGAACTAAAATGATAAATGCACTTAGAGGAATGAAAGACTTGACGTTTGAGGAGAGTGAGCGATTTGTGCATATTGTTACTACTGCTATAAAGATTTCTAAAAGATACGGTTACAGCTATATAGAGACTCCAATTTTAGAGGAGACCAAGCTTTTTAAACGCTCTGTTGGTGAGAGTTCTGACATAGTTGGGAAAGAGATGTATCAGTTTATGGACAAAGGAGACAACGATGTCTGTATGCGTCCTGAAGGAACTGCTGGTGTTGTGCGTTCTTTTGTTCAAGCCAAACTAGACAGAAGACAAAACGAGAAGTTTAAGTTTTACTACTATGGACCTATGTTTCGTTATGAACGACCACAGAAGGGGCGTTTAAGAGAATTTCACCAGTTTGGTTGTGAGAGTTTTGGAGAGGCTTCTGTTTATGAAGACTTTACCATTATACAGATGATTGGTGATATTTTCAAAGCTCTAGGAATCGGTTATGATTTACAAATCAACTCTTTAGGTTGTCCTTCTTGTATGCCTGCTTATCGTCAAGAGCTAATAGGATTTTTGACTGAATGCAAAGATGAGCTTTGTGAAGATTGTAACAGAAGAATAGAGACCAATCCTATTCGTGTGCTTGACTGTAAAAACGAAAAATGCCAATCACTTTTGACCAACTCACCTAAACTGATAGATAATCTTTGTGATGAGTGTGATGCTGACTTTAAAAAACTTGTTAAATTACTTAACAGTGAAAATATTAGTTATGAGGTCAATACCAACCTAGTAAGAGGTCTTGACTACT
>JALUKQ010000075.1:0-3244 GCA_027056485.1 Campylobacteraceae bacterium
TTTTGAAGAAAAAGTTATGGCGGACAGTGAGAGATTCGAACTCTCGGTACCGTTACCAGTACGCATCCTTAGCAGGGATGTGGTTTCAGCCAACTCACCCAACTGTCCTTATGTAGTTCCACATTTTGTGGAGTGAGATTATAGGGGAATAAAGCTTAAATAAGTATAAAATAGCATATAATTTTTTCTTTTATACCAGAAATATTATTTGTTAATTAAAAATGATTCTATACATTTACACTTATAAAAAATCCACTTAATCACTAATCTTATAACTATATTGCCTTTATATTTTAATCTAGTACTATTTCTTTATACTGATATTATTCTATTTCGATAAACTTTAATTAAGGAAAGAACATATTATCTAAAGGGGAAGCAAACATGCTATTTAAAAAACCTAGACGAAAAATTAATCGCGTTTTTATCCACTGCTCAGCTTCAGACTATCCTGAACATGACAACATTGAGGTCATCAGACAGTGGCACTTAGCACGGGGGTTTGATGATATAGGGTACCACTTCTTTATCCAAAAAAATGGTAACATCAGTAAAGGACGAAACTTAGAAAAAACTCCTGCTGCACAAAAAGGACATAATGTAGGTACCATTGCCATCTGCCTACATGGTTATCATAAAGAGAAGTTTACCCAAGCCCAATCTAAAGCTTTGCAAGGCATCTGCTCTTATATCAACAAGATTTACTATGAGCGTGTTAGCTTTCATGGGCATGAAGAAGTGGTTTCTAAAGCCTGCCCCGTTCTTGACTATAGAGCCATACTAAAACTCGACCGATATGGCTCACTTGGTATTGCACCCAGTCACTACAACAGACCTCCTCCCCCTCAAAAGCAATTTATAAAACTTCGCTACGGAGATAGTGGTGAAGCTGTCAAACGTCTACAACAACTCTTACGTATTAAAGTAACAGGACGCTACAGAAAACAGACACTTGCAAAGGTTAAAGATTTCAAACGACAACAGGGTCTTTACCCTAGTGGTATTGTTACCATGCAGGTTTGGAAACTGCTGACCAAACCGATATTAAGCCATATCCCCTCAACCAATACCAGTGATCCCAAAAAACTACCCAATCTAAAACAGGGTTCACGAGGTTCTGCCGTAGAGCTACTTCAACGCTGTCTATTTATTAAAGTTGATGGTATCTATGGGCCCAAAGTGGCACGTGCTGTCAAAAACTTTAAAGCCCGTCTTGGTCTCTATCGTAGTGATGTTGTCAATAGCTATATTTGGAAACTTCTATTGGCTCAAAAAGCTCATAGAGGTCAGCAACCTTTGTTTGCTTAAGCATTAGATAAAGCACATATTAAAAAAGCTCTCAAAAGAAGAAAATATGCTCTATTCTTGATTTATTAGCATAAGAAATCCTCAAATTACAGAGGCTATTAGCCAAGGAGTCACACTTAGAAATGCAATCTACCCAATCTTTTCAGACTTTAACATTATTTTAAGCCCTAAAAATGTTACTGATAATGAGCGAAAGGGAGTCTGTAAAAAAGTAAAACATGTTGTTGGAGAAAAATATGATGTCAATTTCAAATTTGATATTGAAAAAGAGCTACAGTACTATACAGGAATCGTAGTTTGCATTAGATTGTTGTTAAAAGGAGCTTGGAAAACTATAGAACTTTCATAATCATGGTTGAGTGCATTTTCAATAAGAAAACCTTTTTTTATACCATGAGTTGCACTATAATTCTCCAAATTCATCTTTGTCTCATTAGAAATATAAGCAGAAACTTGTGTTGTCTAGGCTTCTTATCTGTCCTTAAATCTCCTCTTTAAACCAATATCTGACAAAGAGCCTTTTGAATAACCGATAACTCTTTTGAATTTAGCCTTGATAGTTTCTCTTTCACTCTAGTTTTAGATAACGCTCTTATCTCATAGATACACGCATCACTATCTTTATCTAAGCTCTCTCTTTTTGTAATCAAATACCGATATGGCAAAGCATCTTTTTCTATATAAGTCGAAAGAGGTATCACAATTACAGTATCTAAAATGGTATTTTCCTCTACACTACTCATCACAATAGCAGGTCGTAGTTTCCCTATTTCTCCACCTTTAGCAGGATTAAAATTGACCAAACATATATCACCTCTATTTAATTCCATCATCACTACTTCCCTCTTCTATGGGGTCTTGTTTTTGTGCATTAGAAATTCTATTTAAAAGAGCCAGTCGTCTCTTTTTCTCAATACTCTCTACAAATTTTTGAAACTCCTCTTTAAAAATTTGAGGTACAAAAAAACCAATCTCCTCTTTTTTCCGACCATCTAAAATTTTAATAATATTATCCGTTTTAAAAAAATCACTAGAGTTTCTCATATTTGCTAATGTTGCTTCTATCATGCAAATCCTTTTGACATTTATATTTTACATATTATAATAACATATAAGTTATAAGAAGAACGACTCACATTGGTCATATTGATACCCCTACCCCAAGTATGATATAATTTTTATACCAGCAAAATCAACAAGAAGCATGTCATATTGATACCCCTACCCCAAGTATGATATAATAGCTAATGGAGTAATAGTTCCAGCAAATACGTCATATTGATACCCCTACCCCAAGTATGATATAATAATTAAGCTTATTAGATGAGCATGACTTTAGTCATATTGATACCCCTACCCCAAGTATGATATAATAATACCGCTTAGCAAAGAAGAGAAAGAGTTGTCATATTGATACCCCTACCCCAAGTATGATATAATAGTTTCATTCATATCTATCATAAAAAAAGTGTCATATTGATACCCCTACCCCAAGTATGATATAATGCAATAGATGGAGGAACATACTAAATGAAAGTCATATTGATACCCCTACCCCAAGTATGATATAATTAACTATCTGCCAATTCTGACGGAAGTGTAGTCATATTGATACCCCTACCCCAAGTATGATATAATGGATGAACCATTGAGGGATTATCTTTCTGAGTCATATTGATACCCCTACCCCAAGTATGATATAATTAACAAAGCTTTAAACATGCTAATTAAACAGTCATATTGATACCCCTACCCCAAGTATGATATAATGGAGTAAATAGGGTTTTAAACCTTTATCAAGTCATATTGATACCCCTACCCCAAGTATGATATAATAGATTTCAAGGAAATAAAACTGGGTCGAAAGTCATATTGATACCCCTACCCCAAGTATGATATAATCTAGAATTTCTTTTCTCATTCGATACTCCTGTCA
>JALUKQ010000075.1:3344-29217 GCA_027056485.1 Campylobacteraceae bacterium
AGTCATATTGATACCCCTACCCCAAGTATGATATAATAGACCTTTCAGACACCACCAATTGGTGGGACTGAGAAGATACCTTACACTAAAAAAACTATCTAAAACTCCATAATCATTTGCCCTTTTATGAGCTTTTCTTCATTAGTTTTTACACCAACTATAAGTTCCATACTGCTAAATTGTTTATCTGTAACCTGTAAAATTCGTATATTTCCCTTAGAAGGTGTTACTTTTTTGACATATTCTATATATTTTTTAGAAAGTTGCACACCTTTACAAATTCGACAATATACCGAATATTGCAACATAAAAAATCCATTTTCCATCAATTTCTTTCTAAAAACAGTATAGACTTTTCTATCCTTTTTTGTCTTTGTCGGTAAATCAAAAAATACAATTAATCTCATAAACTTCTCATTCTCCATCTAATACAACTTTTACTAATAAACTACTGTCTTTAGTTTTTGTAGCTCTTTTTAAACTGTCTACATAAACACTTATAGCACTCAACAACGTATACTTTTTATTTTCAATAACAAAAGTAGACTCAAGCAAAGAGATTAACCGTCTCTTTATCTCTTTGCTAAGAACCTCATCGGCTAACCCCTCCTCTTCAAACATCACATAAACTTCTCTGTCTACAACACATCTAAAAACTTCCATCAAATCATCTACCAAATTAAATGAGTTGAGTTTGTTTTTATGATGAAGTCCAAAAAAAGGTGTAAACCCACTTGCGACCAATCCTCTAGCAACAGCACTTCTAACAATGGCATACCCATAATTAAGAGCAGAGTTTCGTATGTCGTCCATATTTCTAGTGTAGTAGTGAAGAGAGTTAGAAAAGATGATACTCCAATAATAAGATGCCACTATGGCTTCAACATTACCACTGTCACCTGATTTTATTTTAGAGACATAGGGTTTCATCTCAAAAGTATTAAACTCAAAATACTCTAACAAGTCTATCTGATTTTGTACTTTATTGGTTACTATCTTTTTCCATATACTTTTTTTAAATGGTTCACTCCACTCTAACTGTAAATTAGAAACTTCTGTGTACCTGCTATGTTGATGAAATGGTAAAAATATACCATTAGGCATAAAACTACTGTCACAAGTAAACAGCACTATGTTTTTTTCTGCCAGATGTGACATAAATGCTGAACTCATAGAGGAGTAGTTGTTTTCAAGTACCACTACACTTACATCATCTATAGGTACTCTTGTTGCTCCATCTTTTTCTGTAGAGACAATGATGTTTGCATCTTTTATGGACAAGTAACATGGATTGGCTATGTAGAGAACCCCATTCATTATTTTTTTCTCTTTTTCTTTACAAATGGTTTTCTAACTGTCTCATAAGGGGCTTCTGTTATCTCTCCTAAGAGGTCAATATTTAACTTTTTAAAACCTAATGTTTTTGTTTTAACTCCTGTTCCTCGTAATGCCCTATTATCATAAATGGTATCAAGTGTAACGGTCAATTTAATTTCGTTATCATTTTTGTCTATTTTTACAACTGCTACTGTTTTTGTATTATTTTTAAAAGAGTCTATAGAATAGTTTTCACTCAACTCTTCAAGAATTAACTCTAAATTATTTTTTTTATCTTCAAACTCTTTAACATCATTTATTTTTATATCCATCATAAGAGCTAGTACCCCTGTAGGTTTTCGCTTTTTAATATTTGGTAATTTAGCCATTTTTTCTATATGTTCTTTTCGGCTATCTGTATCTAAGTGATTACTGATAAACACTTTTAAGATATGCTTTTCTATACTTTTTGTAAATATACCATCATCAACATTATCCATTGAAATAAGTGTAATGTTTGCTGTACCTGTATGAGGGGATATATAGTAGCCTTGAATCACCTCTGTTTTGGTTATGACCTTCACTAAATCATTTGGATATAGAGTAAATACAAACTTATGTTTAGTTACATCAAACGCTTCCCACTCTTTACCTCCAGCTGTTATAAACTTGGTAGGTAGTGGTTTGTTTAAATCTTTCAAGTAAAATGGAATTAAAAAATATTTCTCTTTTTTTATATCTTTAAACACATCAGTACGGACAATTTCACCATTATCTACAATGCCTCCTCTTACCTCCATACCTTTTCTGGCTTTTTCATCTTTTTTTCGTGGATTATCACTATGAACCTTACCAGAGTTTTTAACCTTTGGTTCACGAACCACATTAATCTCTTTTACCATAGCATTAATATCATCTACAAAATTCTCATAAGGCTTAGTAAATCTTGGTTTATCTTTACCATCTCGTTTATGCGTCTCTAAAGCATGATAATATTTTGAAAGTCTATTAACAATAGAAGCATTTGAAAAAGCAATAAGTACAGCATCTTCAAAATGATGATAGTGATTTTCTCTATTTTTGTTTTCTAATCCCCATTGATGTCTAAGTGTACTCGTTAATTTACCTGAGACTACATAGACTCTTCTCTCTTGATTATTGTCTTTAAATTTAAGGTATTTTTCTACATAGTTTTTAACTGTTTTACTTATAATTCGAGTATCGTTTAAATGTCTCTCTAAAAAACCTTGCTCTCTACTCGCAAAGTCTTTCATAGTTAGTTTTCCTACTTTTGCTTTTCCTAACTTACCAAACATAGGACGAAGTAAATTTTCAAATTTTTCCCATCTCTCTTTGTCCTTTCCAAAATATTCATAAGGTGTTTTATTTGATTTTGCTCTATTCTCATCGCTATAAACCAATACTTTATTGCTTATACTATCATCAGAACTTCGACTAATAGGTAAAATATGGTCAATATCAAAAGCATCACCTTTATAGACAATTTCATTGACTATATCATCTGTAGTAATTTTTGCATCTTTTGC
Organism: Campylobacteraceae bacterium; assembly: GCA_027056485.1. Lineage (GTDB taxonomy): Bacteria > Campylobacterota > Campylobacteria > Campylobacterales > Sulfurovaceae > UBA1140. Next base: position 6,209 of record JALUKQ010000075.1, read on the forward strand.
ATCTTCATATTTAGATAAACTATAAAGACAATATTCATCTTGCTGTTGCCACAATCTTACTTTTAAAATATTTTTTGAAGTGACAAATTTTTCACCACACTTCTCTATTATAAACTCTACAGCTCTCTTTTTATTATTACTATCTCTCGTTTGAGCAGAAGTTATCTCTTTTTTCTCTTTTTGTGTATTTATCTCTCTTGCTAACTCTATGTTTAATCTATCAAAAGTCCACTCATCATCATTGTACTCTTCTCTATACTTTTTAAGTATCGCATTAATTAAATGGCGACTTTTTGTAATGGCTCTTACAACAATAGGATTCGGTATCATTAACTCTGTATCTTTTAATGGTGGTAAAAACAGTTGAGGTTCAACTTCTATTTTCATATCTTGTTCTAAAATAGCTTGGTCAACTCTGTACCCATTTTCCAAATAAGGAAGTATCTTTTTAACAGCATCAGTAGAGATATTTAAGTACCCAGAAAAAGAGAGGTAAATTACTTTATTAAAAATATACTTTTGTTCATCATCAGATAATTTACTCTCTTCTAAAAAAGCATTTAATTTCTCTTTTCTTCTAACAAAAGATTTTTCATACGTTAAAAGATTTACAATATTTTCATAAAGTTCTATATTAGAAAAAAGTTTTTGAAATAGCTCCTCATTATCAATAGCTTTTTTCATTTTTAAAAACGATTCTAAATGAACTATAGGTTTATTACTATCCTCTTCATCTCCCTTAAATTTACTCTTATTGGAGATTTTTAAAATCTTTTTAGCCTCTGTTTTACCTATTTTTTGACTATGTCCCTCTTTTAGAAGTAACTCTATTTCATCTCTATCTAATGCTCTGTATTCGTCCCTATCAGGTTCTTTAACACGCAAGTTAACTAAGATACCTCTTGCTACAAATATTTCACTACTATAGAGTGCTTTTGAAGCTCGTTTTTTACCTTTTATAAGTGAACAATCACCTATCATTCTTTTAAGTGATTTAGGCTCATTTACAAAAAGTAGTTCTTGTTTTATTTTAGCTATAAACTCATCTGTTACATATTGATTTTTTAACGCTTTTTGTTTCGTAAAAATTTCTTCTAACTCATCAGCTAAATCATCTCTATGTATAGAAAATTTATAATCAGGTGTGCCATCTTTTTTGGCTCTATTTCTTGTTTTTTTATCTTTTAACTCATACTCTTTATATAGAAATTCTCCATAGGTACGATAGTTGCATTTAGCAAATTCGTTTTTCAACTCATTTTGAGAATCTCTAATTTTTCCTAACTCTTTATCGTTATCATCTTCAATATCAAACTTGAAACCTCTTCTGTTGGCTATATGTAAAATAACTCTTGTTAACTCTCTACCTTTCAGAAGCTCATCTAAACCTTTGGCTCTTAATTTTAAGGGTGTATCTTTCTGTATTCCTTTTTTAAAAAGAGGTGCAATGCCACCTTTAGGAGTTATTAAAAGATTTTTAGGCACTAATTTATATTTAGAACACAACTTTTTTAAATTTAGTATTCTTTTTTCATGATTTTTATTGGTAGTTCTACTTCCTCTATAGCCTCTTCGAATAGAAGCATTTGTATTTCCTTTTTCATCTTCGGGTGCATCAAATACTTGTACTCCACCATCAATAATTTCTCCATTTTCTACATCTGCTAATGTCCAACCTATAGAAGTATGTCCTAAATCTAATCCAAGTGTAATCATTTCCAAGCCTTTTTTAATGTAAATATATTATACTACCACTATCATATTTGTGGTAGGGGTATCAGTTAAATATGATAAATAGGTTCTCTAGCCTAGCTAGAGTATAATAGCACTAAAACCTATGTGGGCTTTTGCCCTGTGCTACTTCATTTAAAAAACCATCATTTATTCTCCATATTAAATATTATAATCAATACTCTTCCAAAAACTAAATATTTAAACAAAAAAATAGACATTTTTTAACAAATAAGTTGAAGAGGAATGATTTTAAAACAAGGGATATTTTTTTATATTATAATACCAATCACAAAAGTACCAAAGCACAAAAAAAAGGTCAACCCATGAAAACGAACTTCTATCTTCTTCTACTTCTTGTCGTTATAGTCATCTCATTTTTACTCTTTAATGACAAAGGAAATGCCTTAGCCAAGCCAAAGTTAGAGAGCTTTATAAACAAAGAGCTACTCCATGAGGGGGAACATGTTGTTATTGAAAACTTTACTCTTGACTTAAATAAGATAAAGGCTACCCTACTTTATAATGAAACCTCTACCATAAATGTAGAGGGAAGTTACTCACTACTTATGCAAAGTTTTAACCTCAACTACCAACTAGCACTTAAAGATTTTAAGTACAAAGATATAGAGCTAAAAGAGCCAGTCAATGCAGTGGGTCATGCTGTGGGGAGCTATAGTGTTTCAAACAAAGAGCTTGAAATGGCTTACGACGTAAACATAAGTGACCTAAGTAAACTACAACCTATAACCAAACAAAAACTCTATGGTTCTATGTTTTTAAGAGGTCAAGTGAAACAAAAGGGTAACGAGACTACTGTTACAGGGAAAACAGAAGATTTAGATGGGGAGCTAGAATTTCAACTGCAAAATAACCACTTTACCATGCAAATGGACAGACTCTCAGTAGAAAAAATCATGTCCATGCTTCACTACCCATCTGTTTTTAAAGCATCGGTTATAGGTGAAGGAGAGTATAACTTAGTAGAAAAAAGAGGAGTGCTTGTTAGTACACTGCTAGATGCTCAACTTTTGCCTAATGACTTTATAGAATTGGTCAAAAACTTTAACGGTCTTGACCTCACCAAAGAGAAGTTTAAAGAGAGTAACCTTTCAGCTACCATAGAAAAAGAGCATATTGATTTTAACTTTATAGCTAAAAATAGTAAAACGCTTATAAATGTTGCACCAGCCTCTATAGAGATGAACAAAAATCTTATAGATGCACACTATACCATAGAGGTTAAAGACAAAGATGTAGGTGGCAAAATAGTAGGTAATATCTCTAACCCTGAAATAAGCATAGACTCTTCTAAGTTTATTCAACGAGAGGTAAACAGAGCCATAGAAAAGCATAGTGACCAACTTAAAGAGTTGGGCATAGGTAAAGAAGAACAGAAAAAGGTTAAAGCATTTTTCAATAACCTTTTTGATTAACTAATTTACATATTGAATGTTTTAGGGGCATGGACTTTAGTCCATGAACTATGCTAAATCAGTTCTAAAATCTTCTCTACTTTTTGAACTGGGTTTTCATCTCTATAAATAGGGCGACCTATTACAGGAAAGTCTACCCCCTCCTCTGTAGCTACTTCTAGCGTAGCAACTCTCTGCTGGTCACCTGCATCTTCACCAAAAGGTCTGATGCCTGGGCAAAGTGTTAAAAACTCGTTAGATGTTACATTTTTAATGGCTCTACTTTCAAAGGTTGAACAGACCACCCCATCGAGACCATTGTCATAACTCATTTTAGCAAACTGCTCTGCTTTTTCATTAATACCCTTTTCATATATAAGAGAGAAGTTCTCTTCATCAAAAGAGGTCAAAGCTGTTACAGCTAAAACCAAAGGTCTGTTTTCATAAGTTGAGAGACGTTCCATAACCGTTTTCATAGCGATTGCTCCTGCTGATGCGTGGATATTAAACATATTGACACCCAGTTTGGCTATCTCTTCGGCTGCATCTGCCATGGTGTTGGGAATGTCGTAGAGTTTTAGGTCTAAAAATATTTTAAACTCAGGGTTTATCTTTTTCAGTGCTTCTATAAAAGGTTTACCGTCTCTTATGTAGGCTCTGAAACCTACTTTCATCCAGATATTGTGACTCTTTAATGACTCGGCTAAAGCCAAGTTCTCTTCTGCAGATGGTAAGTCTAATGCTACACATAATTCCATGTAATATGCCCCTTAATAATTTTTGATATAATTCTACCAAAATTATTAAAATCAAGGATTAACATGTCAAAAAGATATGATATAGCACAAGATGTTATGGAGACTTACAACTACGCAAAATTTAACACTTCAAAAGGGACTATTTGGGTTAAGCTTTTTACAGCAGATGCGCCAAACACTGTAGCAAACTTTGCACACCTAGCTGAAACAGGTTTTTATAACGGTCTAAAATTTCACAGAGTAATCGACGGATTTATGGCTCAAGGTGGATGCCCAAATACACGTGAGGGTGCAAGAGGTATGCCTGGAACAGGTGGACCAGACTGGTCAATAGATTGTGAAACTGACACAAGTCACCAACCACACAGAAGAGGAACACTCTCTATGGCACACGCAGGACCAAACACAGGTGGAAGTCAGTTTTTCATCACTTTTGTTCCAACTCCTCATTTAGATGGTGTTCATACAGTATTTGGAGCTATCGAGCTTGATGATGCTGAAAGTTTTGCAGTACTTGATAGTATTGCACAAGAAGATGACATAGTTTTAATAGAAGTAGTTCCATCTAAATCGTAATTTTTAATACTCTTACATAAGAAATGTGAGAGTAAAAATAACATTTTGCACCAAAACCCACTTTAATTCATATAAAATATTAGTTTGTATTAGCTTTTATGATATAATATTTTAAAAAGAAGATGGGTTTATAACTATGACATTTAAACAATTATTATCTCCTGCTCTTTATATTATGAATAAATTATCTTTTAAATCTAAGATAATTTTCTCTATATTGTTACTCTCTATACTTCTTCTCTTCCCCTCGCGTACCATGTTTATGAACTATTATGATAAAGGGAGTATATATAATGAACGTCTTGTAGGTTTAGAATATATTGAAATAGTCTATAAAATTATTGAAACTGTACAGAAACATCGTAGCCTTTCTAAAATATATTTAAATGGTAATAAAGAGTTAGAAGAAGATATAACTGATAGTGAGGAAAAATTTTACAATCAAAAATCTTCTTTAATGGAATATGATGTTGCTCATTTAGATATCCTTACATCTGACCCTGACTTTTCCAAAGCTATCTCTCTTTTTAAAATGGTTACATTAGATAAATTTAATAACACACTCTCTGAAAAAAAGATTTTCAATACCCATATAGATATAATTGAGAAATTGATAAAAACCATTCTAAATATATCAAATAAAACCACCTTTTCGAGAAGTCAAAATTTGAAAATTAACTATTTAGCTGATATGCTTCAGTCTAAACTATTGTATTTGTATGAGTTTACACATGAGCTAAAAGATTTATCCTATGGTGATGTTCATGAAAATGAAAAAAGTAGAAGAGAAGAATTACTCTCTGCACTCACCATTAATCTAAACAGTTTAAAATTAAACTTAAAAGAAAATTTGGTTCTAAGTAAACTTGACAACTACCCTCTACTAGAGGAGAAAACTACATCTGTTACCTATAAACTAGAGACACTACTTTCATTAATAAATAATACAAATTATAATATCTACAACAATCCAATTTTTATTAATAAGATATCTTCAAATTTAGTAGCACAAGAAGAGCTTTATCAGATGTTTGCCTATACTTATAAAGAGACTACCTTAGGATTAAAAGCTGACCTACAAAAAGAGTTATGGGAACTGTTCCTTCTTTTCTTGGCTATTTTGTTTATTGCACTCTATATCTTTGTCGCTTTTTATCAATCTATAACGGGTAATTTAAAGAAACTACAGACAGCATCAGAGATGATATCTGCTGGACAAATCAAAATAAAACTACAAGTAGATAAAAAAGATGAAATAGGTGATGCCCTTTTAGCATTTAATACCATGAGTGAAAAATTAAATGAAAATATCTCTTTTTTAGATGGATATAAAACAGCCATTGACAACAGTAGTATTGTCTCAAAAACAAATCTCAAAGGTACCATTACCTATGTAAATAAAATGTTTTGTGATATTTCAGGATATACAAAAGATGAACTACTCGGTCGTTCTCACAATATCATAAGACACCCTGATGTACCAAAATCTGCATTTAAAGATATGTGGGATACTATTCAAGCAAAAAAAATATGGAAAGGTATTGTCCCAAATAGAGCTAAAGATGGAGGTACTTATATAGTTAACGCTACTGTTCTTCCTATTTTAAATAGATATGGAAAAATTATTGAATACATCGCAGTTAGACATGATATAACTGAACTTGAAAAGAGTAAAGAGGAGATCAAAAAACAAAGAACTGATCTTTTAACTGGATTGCCCAATCGAAATCAGTTGGTTGAAGATTTAAAAACAGCCATTAACCCTACTCTTTTCTATATGAATATTGATAATTTTTCTGGATTTAATGAATTTTATGGCTCGGATATAGGAGATAGTGTTCTTATAAATCTTGCCAATATTCTACGTAAACTTCAAGAGACAAAATACTTTGAACTTTATAAATTTCAATCAGACCAATATATTTTACTATTTAATGAAAATTACTTTAAAGATATTAATCTACAGCTCTTTTTTGATGAGCTTATTTCTAATATAGAACATCAAATCTCTACTTTACAAATTAAAAACCAAAACCGTGTAAGTATTTCATTGACAAGTGGTGCAGCAAATTATTATGCACATGATAATTATCAAAACCTTATTCTCTATGCTAACATAGCACGGAAAAAAGCTCAAGAGCAGAAGAAGAAGTTTGTACTCTTTGACCACAGTATGAGAAAAAGTGAAAACTATGCACAAAACATAGAGTGGATTAACAAAATAAAAGAGGCACTACTTGAAGATAGAGTTGTTACTTACTATCAGCCAATTATTGACAATACTACTGGAAAAACAGTTAAATATGAAACCTTAGTACGTATGTTAGATAAAGAGGGCAATACTGTACCAACATGGACTTTTTTAGAAATAGCACAAAAATCTAAACTTTACCCTCAAGTGACGAAGATAGTTATAGATAAAGCTTTTAAAGCTTTTGAAGATTTTCCTCAATATGACTTTTCTGTTAACCTAACCATAGATGACATACTCTCTAAAGAGATTACAGAATATATATATGATAAATTAAAATTCTATAAAAATAGTAACCGTGTAATATTTGAAATCACAGAATCAGAAGAGGTAAGAGACTATAAAACTATTAATAGTTTTATTGAAAACGTAAAAAATTATGGAGTTAAAATTGCCATAGATGACTTTGGTTCTGGGTATGCTAACTTTGAACATATTATAAGTATCGATGCAGACTTTATTAAAATAGATGGCTCTTTAATAAAAAATATTGATACAGATAAAAATTCTCGTATTATTACTGAAGCCATTATTGCCTTCTCTCAAAAGCTTGGTAAAAAAACCATTGCAGAGTTTATACATTGTGAAGAAATCTACACAATTGTTAAGGAATTGGGGGCCGATTACTCACAAGGTTTCCATCTTGGAATGCCCTCTCCAATCATCAAATAATATCACTTTAATTATTTTTGTTATAAATAATTATAGTGATAATTAGCATAAACATAAAATAACTATAATAATTATTTTACTTATATAATTTTATATTTTTTTAATATAATAGGCTTTTTATCATCTATTTATTTACCTATCTTAGTTATACTTAAATTATGAAAACAATATTAATAATAATGAAAATTCTCAGTTTTATTTTACTTTTCTCAACTGTTATGCTTGATGCAAAAGATTCAACAATGCTCGAACCAAGTTATAATAAAGTTTATAGAAGTGACAGAATAGGTGACTCCTATCATTTTCTACTCTTAACAAAAAGTGGCATGTATTATCATCTCTATACAAATAGAACCGACAAGTTAACAGCAAAAGAGTTAAAATCAAAGAATTTGTTAAATATATTAAAGGAAAAGCAGTCTTGGGGACAATCTTTTCCTAAAAGTGGTAAATATACTATAAGTAACAATAAAATCTATACCAAACTCCTATGGGATAGAATAAAAGTCACCTCAAGCAACACCATAAAATATCTCAACAAAACTTTTAAACTTCAATAATCACATATTTTTAGCTAAAATTAGGCTTTAAAAGTCTAATTTTACATAAGGAAACCCATGTACGGATTTCACAGAGTAGCAGCTGCTGTAAACAAAACCATCGTAGCAAACCCCAAAGAGAATGCTACAGAACTACTAAACCTACTAAACCAAGCCTACCAAGACAACGTATCTATAGTCCTATTTCCAGAACTAACATTAACAGGTTATACAGCTTCTGACCTATTTTTTAATCATAAGCTTTTAGAAGAACAAAACATTGCTCTTCAATCACTGCTAAATACAACTAAAAACATATCAACCATATCTATAATAGGAGTAGCTCTTTTAAACAATGGACGACTCTATAACACTGCTGTTGTAATTCAAAAAGGAAGTATCTTAGGCATTGTTCCTAAAAGTTTTATACCCAATAAAAAAGAGTTCTATGAGAAACGACAGTTTATCTCGGGACGAAATATTAGAAAACAAAACATAACTTTATGTGCTCAAGAAGTTCCCTTTGGAGTTGACCTACTCTTTAGCGATAATAAGGAAATGACTTTTGGAGTAGAAATCTGTGAAGACCTTTGGGCTGTTACCCCTCCATCTAATCAAATGTCTATCAATGGTGCAAATATCATTTTTAACCTAAGTGCGAGTAATGAACTCATAGGAAAAGCAGAATACCGTGAAGAGTTGGTACGAACTCAAAGTGCCAGATGTATGGGAGCTTATGTTTACACATCATCAGGAGTGGGTGAATCTACAACAGATACAGTTTTTGGAGGGCATAGCATCATCAGCGAATATGGTTCTACCCTAGCCCAAAATGAACGTTTCTCTATGGAAAACTCACTTATAACTGCTGATTTAGACCTACAACGTCTAAACTTTCAACGACTCTCAGAGTCTAGTTATTCAGATGAAGAGATGACAGAGTTTAGAACAGTTACTATTGCCTCTACACCAACTATAAAAGAACTCAAACGCTTTATAAATCCTATGCCATTTGTTCCTTCTATCTACCAAGAAAAAACTCATAGATGTGAAGAGATAGTAAACATACAAGCTCATGCACTTATAAAACGAATGAGCCATGCCAAAATTAAAAAAGCTGTTATAGGTATATCAGGTGGATTAGACTCTACCCTTGCCCTACTCTCTACTCATAAAGCATTTGTGATGATGTCTTGGAATATAGAAAATATTATAGCCATTACCATGCCAGGTTTTGGAACCACAAGTAGAACCAAAAACAATGCTGTAGAGCTTTGTAAAGCGTTAAGAGTTACACTAAGAACAGTTGATATTACAAAACTATCATTAGCAGAGTTCGAGGCAATAGGACACGATATAGATGATCACTCTGTAACTTATGAAAATGTACAAGCACGAGCTAGAACTTCTATACTTATGAACACAGCCAACCGTGAAAGTGGACTGGTTATAGGAACAGGTGACTTAAGTGAAATAGCATTAGGTTGGAGTACCTATAATGGTGACCATATGAGTATGTATGCCTTGAACTCTAGCATTCCAAAGACACTCATACAGTATGTTATAGAGTATTTTAAAAGTAATAAAAAAATAGCACATATAATAGATGATATTTTAGATACACCAATCAGCCCTGAACTCTTACCACATGAGGGTGACGAAATAGTCCAAGAGACAGAGAGCATCGTAGGACCTTATGAACTACATGATTTCTTTTTATATCACATGATAAAGTATGGAGCAACCCCAAAAAAGATTCTCTTTTTAGCCAATCATGCCTTTAAAGATTCAAATAAGTATAATGACGAAACCATTAAGAAGTGGCTCAAGAAATTTATCTGGAGATTTTTTACTCAGCAGTTCAAACGCTCCTGCATGCCCGATGGTCCTAAAGTAGGAAGTATTTCACTTAGCCCAAGAGCAGACTGGAGAATGCCAAGTGATGCCGATATGAAAATCTGGTTAGAGGAGTTATAATCATAAAATAAAACAGTTTTGAAACTATTTTGAGTTATACTAAAAAAAAATTGGATATATATCATGAATTACAATGAAATACATCATCGCATAAAAAACAATTTGAACATGGTCGCATCAATCATTGGATTACAAATACTCAATCTTGAAAAAACTGATACACAAGATACTAAAGAAGTTTTACTTAATAGTAAACTTCGTATAGAGGTCGTAGCAATGATTCATGAATCTCTCTATCAACATAACAATAATGAAGATATTGACTTTAAAGAGTACACCAGAAAGCTAACTGAGCTTATTTTACGGACTTATAACCAAAATATTTTGGTTAAAATCAATACAGAAGTTCCTATTTTACATGAAGATATTATGCTAAGGTTAGGTATTATTATTAACGAACTTCTTACCAACTCCATCAAACACTCTTTCTCTAAAAGCAATCAAAAAAAGTGTATTAAAATTGGACTAGAGAAAAAAGATGAACATTATATTTTTACCTATCGTAATCCCTATAATATCCATGCCGATTTAGACAAAATACTCCACAGTGACACATTGGGCATTAAACTTATAAAACTAACTGTCAAACAGATGAAAGGTCATTTAGAAGTAGAACAAAAAAATGGATTGCTTTTTACCATTGAGTTTAAGATTTAATGAAATTATAACTTTTAGAAGATAGCTATATCCCTAAAATTTCAAAACGAAACACTTATAAAACATCTTCCCGTTACAATAAATGCATCTCAAAAATAAAGGTTACGTCATGAATCGAATAATTTCAGCACTAAATAATGTAAAATATAAAAATAAAACAGCTATTGCTAAAAAGATTAAAGAGAGTAAATTCTCTCAACTTGATTTAGCTCCTGCATTTTTAGAAGTTTTTAAAAAAGATGAAAAAAATGCACAAATTTTAGCATCTGTCTATGCAAATACTCTCTCTAAAACCATAGAGCATAGAGAACTTTTCCAACATGTTGCAGCGATGGATGAAAAAAAGCAACGTACCCTAATCAAGGGATATCGTGATGCTGGACAAACCAGAGGTGTGGTAGAGGCTATCAGTCAACTACCAAGAAAACAAGCCAATACTATGATGAAAGTACTTCTTATCAAAGAGAATGGTGAAGAGGATAAAGAGGCATTAAAAGAGGCTATGTTATGGTTGGCTGATATGGGAGGAGAGATTCGAAAACTAGCACAGGGTAAAATAAGTAGTGAAGAGACCGATTCAGCTGTTGTTGAATTTTTTGAAGATACGGCTGATGCCATTGTATCGGCTGTAACTTCTGTAGTTGAGGCTATTGGTAATACAATAAAAAGTTTTGCAACAGCTATAGCAGATGTGGTTGATTGGGTAGCTGAAAAAGTTGCAAATCTTGTTTATACTCTTTTAGAAGCAGGTAAAACTATTGTCGATATTCTTCAAGCAGCAGTAGAAGCAGGATACAAAATTATCAAAAAAATGTGTCAAGGACTGTATGATGTAGGAAAAACATTACATGAAGTACTCTCTGTAGCTTTTCATGAACTCAAAGATAGCATAGTTATTATCTTAAAAGCGATTGATAATATTGGACAAATAGTTGGAGATTTACTCTCATGGATGGCAAGTCAAGCCTATGATATTATAAAAATAGGTATAGATGCTCTTATAAAGCTGAAAAAGACTATAGGAAATATTTTAGCTCAAGCTTATAGATTTGGTCGAGAGATGATAAAAAATGTTGTTCAGGTTTTATTAGAAATGGGAAAAAGTATCGCTAATATTCTTAGTGAACTAGTACGAAGATCTTGGAAAATACTCCAACACGTTGTAAAATCACTACTAGAGTTGGGACGTTCCATTGCAGATATATTTAGCGAAGTACTCCAAGCAGGATTAGACTTAGTAAAAAATATTGCAAAATCTATTGCCACTTTAGGTAGATATATGCTTGAACTTGCAAGCTATATAACCAATGCTGCTATGGATGTTGTAAGAAAGATTATTGAAGGTATTCGATATGTAGGTAAAGCTCTGGTAGATTTGATTATAAATGTTGCCAAACTAGCAGTTAATACAGTAAGAAAAGTACTTGAGATTGTTTTTGAAATGGGTATTACACTACTAACTATTATGAAAGATTTAGCCAAAGCAACAGTAAATATTCTAAGAAATATTATTGAAGCAGCCATTGCTTTAGGTAAAACTGTTTTAGAGTTTACAAAAAACCTTCTCAATTTTACATACAGATTGGCATCAAAATTTATTGAAGCTGCTATTGCTGCTGGTCTTGCTGTTACAGACTTTCTAGAGTCTGTTATTTCAGAAGGTTATTATGCCTTTAGAAAAGTTGTTACAGGTATTCTCCAAGCTTTAGGTCCAGTAGGTGATGTACTAAACTGGGTACTTGAGAGAGGAGAAGATATTGCATCAGAGCTATGGCGAGAAGCTGTTTTAGCCATTCACTATGTAAAAAAGAGTGTTTCTGACATTTTGACATGGGCGATGGAGCAGACCTCAGAACTCTTTGATCAGATAGTAGAGATTGTTGAAGATATAGGTGTAGCCATATCAGACATTATCGATTGGGCGATTGCCATAGGTGATAAAGCCCTAGAACTACTTGCAGCTGCAACCTTACGTGTTGGTAACTCTATTAGCTATATACTCTCTTACTTAGAAAATGATTTCCTTGAAGGAATACGCTCTATTGTTAAAGGAGCCATAGATGCAGGTTATGCTGTAGCAGACCTTATAATATGGAGTGTAGGACGTACACTACAAGCCATAAAAGAAGTAGCGAGTGAACTCTTAGAGCTTGGAGTTACCATTACAGAGTTACTTGCAGATACAATCCTACATCCAAGCTCATTTATAGAAAATATGATGCAAGTTCTTAGAGAAATTGGTAAAAGTACTAAAGATATTCTCGATGCTGCTTTTGTTCAACCAGCCGAAGATGCTGTCAATAAAGTTGTTGAAGCACTCTATGCAATCGATACAGCAGTCAAAGAGATGCTCGACGGTGCTTTAGAAATCTCGTTGGGTGCAGTCTTTACAGTTACGAGTATTATTCTAGAATTAACAGGAGAGTTTAGACCACTCTCAGAACAAGAGATACGTGAAGCAAGAACTGTATTTAGCAATGCCTTACCATATGACCAAATCCACATTAATATTGGCTCTTGGCTAGCAGATTTAACCAGTTGGTTTATAGATAATCCAAATGCTCTTGGTACACAAAGAATTGTACATTTTCCAGAAGGAACTGTTCTTACACAAGGGGTTACACATATACAAGGTAACTATAGCTGGTTAATGCATGAGTTAACTCATGTTTGGCAAGGTGAAAATGAAGGACCTTTCTATCAAGCAGAAGCTCTTGGTGCTGAGTATGATTATGCAGAACCAAACAAAACAAAAGAGCAAACACTCATCGATGCAAAACAAGCAGGAAAAGAGTTTACAGACTTTAATCCAGAACAACAAGCCGATATTGTCAAGGATTACTATAACCGTTTAGATACACCTGCCCCTATTACAGCATGGGAGCCATTTATTGACGAAGTTAGAGCAGCATGAGTGTAGGTGTCATTGGAAACCCATCTATATTTGAGGCTTTAAAGCCTCTTTTAAATCTATACCGTCAAAAGTATGGATTAATATTGTGGGATAGTAATGGATTGATTCCTAACGAAAATGAGCTATTAGATTTTGCCAATAGAAATGAGGCTATTTTACTAGTAGGCAATCGTCGTCGTGCACCAAGAACCGTTCTTTCTGCACCCATTATTAAAAATGACAACTCAAAACTGATTCCACTGTCATGGCTTCCAAATGTCAGTCATGACGCATTAAGATGTTTTGCTCAAGCAGCCGTTAAAGTACATGAGCGAGGAGCTATAAAGAAATCTACCGTTGCCCTACTCGGACAATGGCAACCTAGATTTTTAAATTTAACTGACCGTATTGAGTATCTACTTAAAAAAGGAGTTACTACAATAGATATAAAACGTTGGACAGCTGATTATCTTGTTCGAGAAGATTTAATGAAAAACCTCCAACAAGGATTGGGACTAAGCATCTATGTGGGTCATGGAAGAGCCATTGGTTGGGTAGGTTATCATGGAACGCGTATTCACCATTTTCCACTTAAAAACCCTCAACCCATAGGTGCTATGCTTTCACTAAGCTGTGTTACGGCTAGTAGAAAGCGTACAGGTTTATCTTTTGCTGAAGCTTTACCCCTTAGAGGTATGTGTGCTTCCAGTTTTGGAGCAGTGGTAGAGACCTACCATACGGATAATGCACGATGGTCTATGAATATATGCAACACCCTTGTAAAAGGAGTACCCCATAGTATAGGCGAGTTAATTGTTAACTCTCTACCCAGTTCACACGAAGCGATAACACCTTATCGCCTCATGGGTGACCCTATGGCACCACTCTTTGATGCAACAGAGAATATAGAAGATTTTTCACAAATAAAGGAGTTAAATTATGTCACAACATAACCGTAAAGAGATTTTAGAAAACAGTATAAATACCTTAAAACTTATCTTAGAGAATGGACCTAAAAGTATAAAACTACCAGAAGATATTGGTGAAGAGACAAAATTTCAAGATATCGAAGGTTTAGACTCATTAGACAGTGTGGAACTTGTTGCCAGACTTGAGGAGTATTACCAAATATGGATGAAAAGTAATGAGTGGGTAGAGATGCAAACATTAGGAGACCTCTGTAACTATATCGAAAGAGGTTTAGCTGAGTCATGAAAGCCAATCGAATAGTGGTAACTGGCATGGGTGTTGTCTCGCCTCTAGGAAACAGTCCCCAAGAGCTTTGGAGTGCTTTAAAAGATGCTCAATGTGCCATAAAAACCCATGAACATTTAGCCCAAGAGGGTTTTTTAATTCCCAAATATGCTTTTTGTAAAGGAGAGTTTGGTTCAAGTAGACAACGAGGTCAAAATATGGCTATTTACGCTGCTAAACAATCTCTCTTAGATAATGATTTTAGCCATAAAACAGTAGCTCTATGTATCGGAACCTCAATGGGAGAGAGTGCTGTATTTGAAGAGTGTGAAGAGGTAAGAGAGGAAGCTCTAAAAGAGGGAACAGCTGATGTCTTTGCCAAAGCAATTCAAAAGAGTCTTAATCTAAAAGGTTCAACTTATGCTTATGGCTCAGCCTGTGCAGCAGGTAACTATGCTATTGGTTCGGCAGCTGATATGCTAAGGTATGGTATGGCTGATATGGCTTTAGCAGGTGGAGTAGAACCCTTCTCCAAAATTGCACTAACAGGGTTTATACGTTCACGAGCCATGTCTCCTGAGCGATGTACTCCTTTTGATAAAAATCGTCAAGGAATGCAGATAGGTGAAGGAGCAGGTATATTATGTTTAGAACGAGAAGCTGATGCTTTAGCCAGAGGAGCTAATATCTATGCTGTAGTGGGAGAGTTGGGTCTCTCTTGTGATGCTTACCACCCTACCTCACCTCAAAAAGATGGTAGTGGTATGGCTGTTTCAATAGAAGAGGCACTTAGACAAAATGAAAGTGATAGCTCTGATATTGATTGGATATCGGCACATGGTACAGGGACAGTCATATCGGACTTGGCTGAAAGTCAAGCACTACATAGGGTCTTTAAAAGCTCCATCCCTCCCATAACAGGCTTTAAAGGTGCCTTGGGTCATACGCTAGGTGCTGCTTCTGCAATAGAGGCTCTACTCTGTGTGATGAGTATTGATAAACAAGAGATTTTACAAACCGTTGGCTATGAAAATCTCGATGAAACACTAGAACTTCCTATTGTAAGCTCTCCTATAAATAAAGAGCTTAATATGGTTATTAACTGTGCCTATGGATTTGGAGGAGTAAACTCATGTTTAATATTAGAGAAGCCCTAAATAACAACAGACTAAATGAAATTATTTACACAGAGTCTATTTTAGAAGATAATAGTATGATAGGATTGTTAAAATGGATAGATGAAGTTATACCTAACTCTTTACGACATATAGACAGTGACCATACAGGACTCTATTTTGCCTCATCAGATGCTGGAGCTATTACCTCTGTAGAGTTTTGGAAAGAGGCAGTTGAAAAAAATATAAGCTTTGCTAATCCTAGAAACTTTCCAACCACACTCTCCAATTTTGTCGCTGCCTCTTTTGCTACCAAGATGCAAATTAGAGGTCCAAATATCAACCTTATTGGTGATATAAAGACCCTACCTCAACTCTTTTTTCATGCTACTGTTGATATGAAAAAAAATCGTATAGACCGTGCTATTGTTGCTTTTGTTCCCTCTTTCATAAACAAAGAGCAGAAAAGTTTAGGAGTTTTATGGATAGAGATAAACTTAACAGAAAGGATTTTAGATGGAAAAGATAGAGATAAATAACAGTAGTCGCTATGCCGTAGAAGGTCGCATCGTCACTATGGATGATAACTCTACCGTTATTCCCAAAGGTGTTATCTATATTGAGGGTGATACTATCATAGATATACGCAAAACAAGCGATACTTTACCTGATGGTTTTACAAAAGATATGATTGTTAAGTCTGCTGGAACCATCTATCCAGGGATGATTGAACTGCATAATCATCTAAGTTATAACATTATTCCGACATGGATGGTACCCAAACAGTTTACAGACAGAGACCAATGGCGAAGAGATAAGGATTATCGTAGAAAAATGACTGGACCTCTTAGAGTATTGGGTCATATTGATGGCTATCTTCAATCTATTGTTCGTTTTGTCGAGACACGACTACTCTTTTCAGGTATTAGCTCTTCACAAGGTATTACCCTTGCAAGTCATCACAATATTCGAAAATTTTACAAAGGAGTTGTCAGAAATGTAGAACAAACCGTTGATGAAGACCTACCCAATGCTATTACCCGAATTGCAGATATAAAAAATGCAGAAAAATTACTAGAGAGACTAGAAAAGAGACAAAGAACCTATCTTCTTCATCTAGCAGAAGGAACCAACACCCAAGCCAATAAACACTTTAAAGCACTACAGATAAATCAAGAGAAATGGGCAATTACACCTGAACTTTCAGGTATTCACTGTGTGGGTCTATTGCCAAAAGATTTTAAAATTATGAAAAAATTCGGAGGCTCCATGATATGGTCTCCCATGAGTAACTTTCTACTCTATGGTGTTACAGCTGATATTGTCGCAGCCAAAGAGAACAATATCTTAATGGGTCTAGGCTCTGACTGGTCTGCAAGTGGTAGTAAAAATCTACTGTGTGAACTTAAAGTTGCTTGGCTTCATAGCCAAGAGTTAGGAGATATTTTCACTCCTGAAGAGCTAGTACGTATGGTCAACAGCAATGCAGCCAAAATCTTAAAATGGGAAAAGCATTTGGGTAGCTTAGAAGTTGGCAAAAAAGCTGACATTATGGTCATAAGAGGACGACAAGGTGACCCTTATCTGAAATTTCTTGAAGCCAAAGAACAGCATATCTCATGGGTGATTATCGATGGTATACCTCGAATTGGTCATAAAAGATTGATGCAGAGGTTCAATATAGAACTAGAACTGGTAAAACTTGGTCGATGTAAACGCTACATCAATCTTAAGAATGAATCTAACCTAAACCCTATAGATGTAACTCTTAGCTATGGTGAAGCGAAGAAAAAACTCAAAGATGGTATGCTTAATCTACCCAAACTTGCACAAGAAATGGAGCAAACTAGTCGAGATATCTTTCGTGGTGCTAGAGGTATAGACTCTTCAGATACACGATGGTATATAGAGTCAGAACATGAAGATATTCAAAACTCTAGCCAACGACATCACTTCTTTTACAAAGATGAACCAACAGGAGGAACAGTTTTAAGAAAACCCTCTTTACCTCTTTCTCAAATTATAGAACCCATTAAACTGGTAAAAGATAGTATTTTAAATGATAGAAACTATTTTAAAAATCTAGCTCTACAAAAGAATTTACCAACATATATAAAGGTAAATTTACCTCCATTATATGGTAAATCAATAAAATCTTAGGAGAAAAAAATGAAACGATCACTACATATAGGAATAAACGATTACCCTGGAACAGAAAACGATTTATCTGGCTGTGTCAATGATGCGAATGATTGGAGAGATGCTTTAGAGAGTCGTGGGTTTGTTACTATATCTTTGCTTGATGCAGATGCGAAAAAAGAGGCTATGATAGAGGCTATTTCAAAAATTGTTAGAGATACCACTAAAGATGATATTGCTGTTATTACCTATTCGGGACATGGTACATGGATAGCAGATGAAGATGGTGATGAAGAAGATGGACGAGATGAAGCACTCTGTCCTCATGATATTATGGAAGGAAAGTTAATTACAGATGATGAACTCTATGAAATATTTTCTCAACGGGCATGGAGTGCTAGGATTATATTTATAAGCGACTCTTGTCACTCTGGTTCGGTTAGTAAAGCAAGTAATTTTATATTAGGAAGAGAAGAGGAGCTATTAAAAGTACCTAAAATAAGGTTTTTAGCACCATCTGTCTATTTACGTAATAACCCTGAACTATTGGCAAAAGCAAAAATGGTTGAGTTTAAAAAAGAAGCACAGTGGAAAATCAGAGCAGCCAGTGTACTATTTTCTGGATGTAAAGATACAGAATACAGTTATGATGCATGGTTCGATAATCGTTCAAATGGTGCATTTACCTACACAGCACTTAAAGCATTAGAAAAGATGAATAAAGAGAGTACATATAAAGATTGGTTCAAAGAGATTCGTAACTATTTGCCACATGAACGGTATCCACAAACACCACAACTCTCTGCATCATATTATCAAAAAAGTAAGTGGAAAATATTTGCTGATTAGACTATTTTATAGCCCAATCCATTGACATTTTGAATCAACTCATCATCTATTAATTGCCGTACTCTATGAATCAATGATCGTAGAGTACGATCATTTTTATCTTCTCCCCAAATAAAGTTACAAATCTGTTCATTGGAGACAGAGACATCTCTATTTTTAGCTAAAATCTCTATCAGTTTTAGCGATTTTTTACCCAAATAAATCTCTCTTTTATAACGAAATAGTCGATGTAATTTGAGATTAAAACTATACCCCTCTGAGAGAGGAATCTCCTCTTTCTTTTTTTCTGATGCAGTTACTTCATCATGAGAACAGATAAGCTTAATGGTTGCCAATATTTCACTCTCTCGGTAAGGTTTAAGTAGATAGGCTGTTACATCTGCTTCAATAGCATACTCAATCATCTCATCTTCAGCATAGGCTGTTAGACAAATAAACTTTACCTCTTTATCATGCTGATGAATATGCACAGCTGCTTCACAGCCACTCATAGAACCTTCTAGCATAATATCCATCAATATTAAATCTGGTCTCTCTCTTTTAGCTTGAGATATCGCCTCTTCACCACTATTGGCTATACCTACAATAGTGTAGTTTTCTTTAAGTAAAATTTCTTTTAAATACTCTGCTGAAATTAACTCATCTTCAACTATAAGGATTCTTTTCCCTGTATTTTTCATAATACTTATCCCCCATATAGATATAATAGATATATATTTATAAATATTAACATTTGGGTTATTAGACAAATATTAAAAAAATAGAACATAATATCTTAGAACATAGATTATGACTAAATACAACATAAAAAAATAAATATAAAACATTATAAAACATCATATATGAACTAATTTAATAGTTCTTTAGATATTTATTTACTTAAATAAATTACTTTTTCACAAAATGCTGATAATCTTTAATAGTGTTCCAGTCCCCACCCCACTTCCAGCCGTAACTTTTAAAAGCTTTTGTTGCAGGGTCATCTGGTAAAAGTAAGGCTCTATCTTTTAAATTACTTAAGTCTTTATGAACTCTTTTTCTATATTTTAAAGAGGCTTTATGAGAGATTTTTCCACTTTTTGAAATATAAGGATTTTCTATGGGATTAATGTCTATCGCTTTACCATAAGAGTGTTTTGACCATTTTTTCTTATTGCCCGTTGTTGGTCTACAGTTAAAAGCAGAAGTGTTGTCTGCCTCTATAGATTTCCAATCATCACCATTAAAGTCACTTACTAGATGCATCTGATTTATAGCATAGTTCATGTTATATAACTCTTCAAAGATATCAACCACCTCTTGGGCTACATCTTTATGGACAATAATTTCACCTCTGCTAATGTTGTCTGTAAAGTCTAAATGGTCTACTTGAATATAACGTAAATCAGCAAGAGCCACAGGGCAACCCTTTCTCCATGAGTTCCCTTCAACCATACGTTTTTTGATATCAGGAGTTATATTTGAAATGCTTGAGTTAAACTCTGCAAAAAGAGAACTACTTAGAAGTACTGTAAAAAAAACTGTTTTTTTTATTATCATATTATTCCTTATTGAGTAAATTTAGAAGCTATTTTATCTTAAAAAACTCAAACGAAACAGTTTTAGAACTCTTAAGTACTATAATTTTAATTGTAATACGTTTGATTTTAAAACAGAAGGATGACTATGAAAATCTCTTTAAGTTTAACTCATGATTGTAACCTACGATGCAGATATTGTTATGCTGGTGATAAATTTCATAAAACAATGGATTTAGATACTGCCAAAAAGATTGTTGATTTTGCTTATGACATTACACCTAAGCAAGATAGTATCGATTTTAGTTTGTTTGGTGGTGAACCATTTTTATGTTTCTCCCTTATAAAAAATATTATCAGCTATATTGAGTCTAAAAATTTTCCAAATGTAGTAACCTATAATATTACAACCAATGGAACAATTATCAATGATGAAATAATTAATTATATTCGTAAAAAAGATATAAAAATAGCTATAAGTATTGATGGAGAAAAAGAGATTCATGATAAAAATAGAGTAGATATTCATGGTAATGGTACACTTGATGTGGTTCTTGAAAATATTAAGAGACTATCATCAAAAGTTGGTTTTTTTCAAGTCAACGCAGTTTATGGCTCTCAAACCATTACTCAACTTGATAAAACCTTTGAGTTCTTTGTAGAGAATGGTATTAAAAATATTCACCTCAACCCCGATATTACTGAAAAATGGGATATCTCTTCTTTCCCTGATATCTCAACAGCTTACGAACGTATTGCAGATAAATATATTGAACTCTACAAAGCCAACAATGAAGTTGCCTTAAATTTAATAGACAACAAACTTATTCTTTTTTTTAAAGGAGGATACGAAGAGGCAGACAAATGTAGTATGGGTCAAAAAGAGTTTGGCTTTGCTCCTAGTGGTAACGTCTACCCTTGTGAACGACTCATTGGTGATGACAGCGATAAAGAGATGTGTATGGGAAACATTCATACAGGCATCAATCCCCTAAAACGCTGTAGCATCGCTCAAAAAACTGGTAATAGCAACGAAGAGTGCATCAACTGTCCCGTTCAAAACTACTGTATGAACTGGTGTGGTTGCACCAACTACAACATGACAGGCTACTCAGATAAAGTAAGTGCCATGCTATGCTATAGTGAACAAGTTGCTATTACTGTAGCTAAAAAAGTATTTAGTGCGTTAAAAGAAAATGAAACTTTTTTAGATCATTTTCTAAACTATCTAACACATCAAAAAAATTTAGAAAAGGAAGTCTATTATGAAAACAGATAAAATCAATACTCATCCACATTTCGCAGAGCTAAGTCATGACTATTTAGTTAAACCTTATGACTATAAACATGATTTAAAACTTGTCAACGGTGGTTGGCCTATTCCCATTGTTAAAATACCAAATTTAGAAGAGATATTAAAAGATTCGGTACGCATACAAGCTGTTAGACATGGAAAAGTTGAAAATGTTTCAAAATATATAAATGGAATGCTCAATGGAGGACTAAAAGTACCACATATTCACTATAAAGATGAGATTGTACTAATGGATAGAAAAGTGTTAAAAGAGTATCTTCATACCATTGCAGATAATATTGAGAACATTAAAAGCTTTGACGATATGAATGTTCATGTTCAATAAAACTAAAGGGGTATAAAGTTAAATTTTTATATCCCTTCTAATTTTCAAATACTATATCCGTTGAGGCATCTCCTCTTTAAAAGCCATCTTTTCTGCTTTTGAAAGAATTTTCATAGCACCTTTTTCTATCATAAATTTTGCCAAAAGTTTACCTAGACTTTGACATGCCGTAACTGAAGCACTTACTTGTTCTTCTAAAATTTTAGAACCATCTGGAAAACCTATCATCGACTTAATGGTGATAAGATTGTTTTCTATACTTGCATTGACAGCCACTGGTGCTGAACATCCTGCTCCTATAGCTTCTATGAAATCACGCTCTAGTTTTACACATAAAAAAGTATCTTCATCATTTAAAATCTTTACTATTTCACGTACTTCATCGTTTGAAGATACTATTTGAATACCTAATGAGGCTTGTCCCATTGGAGGTATCATAATAGAAAGAGGTAGTTTTTCTGTAAAAGGGATATCTTTTAATAAATCCAAACGGTCAAGCCCAATAAATGCTAAAATAATAGCATCGTACTGACCTTCAGCTAACTTTCTAAGACGCGTATTTACATTTCCTCTTAGGTCTTTTACTTTCAAATCTGGGCGAACTGAAAGCAGTTGCATTCTACGGCGTAGGCTGGTTGTCCCAACTACAGCACCTTTTGGTAGGCTATGAAAAGAGTCATACTTATGAGAAAGAAAAACATCTGATTGGTCTTGACGTTCTGTAATGGCTGCAAGTTCTAAACCCTCGGGCATATATGTAGGAACATCTTTTAGTGAATGTACAGCTAAGTCTGCATTTCCTGCCAACATCTCATCTTCTAACTCTTTGGTGAAGTGTCCTTTCCCACCTATAAGAGCTAATGGTTTATCTAAAACCTTATCACCTTTTGAAGTAATTTTATTTAACTCCACAGTGATGTGAGGAAATGCTGCTTCTATTCTGTCTCTTACATGATATGCTTGCCAAAGAGCAAGGTCACTTGCTCTGGTTGCTATGGTTATTTTATTCAAAAAAACTCTCTCTTAGTTAAATATATTTGCAAAAAATTCTTTAATAGAATCTAAAACATCTGTAGTTCATTTCTT
>JALUKQ010000076.1 GCA_027056485.1 Campylobacteraceae bacterium
ATTTGTCTGATAATCTACTCATGCCTCTACTCCCAATAATTGCATTGTTTATCTTATGATACAAATTTAAATTATACGATTAGCTTAATAATAAGATTTGACGTATGACATGGTTAGGTAAATCCGACGAGAAAAAAAGCAAAGATAAAGAAAAATCTGATTTAATAACAAATTATGAAAATGAAAAAAAAAGAGCTGATAAAAGAGCTAAAAAAAGTAAGTGATTTTAGAGTAGATGAACATAAGATAGAATATCCATTATACGAGATACTATTTATGACATTGTTTGGATTGTTAAAAGGATATTTAACATATAAAGAGTTACATGGATGGATGCAATATCAAGAGAATAATAAGTTATTTAAAAAATTATTTGGCAAAGATAAAATAAATATTCCATCTCGTTCAACACTACATAATTTGCTAATGAATACCGATAATAATGAGCTAGAGAAAGTGTTTAGAGACTATTTCTTTCCCTATGTAGAGTTGGATACAATCTCAGTAGATGGTAAATGGTTAAGAGGTAGTGATGTTAGTGGACAATATACAAATGAGAGCCATAAATCAGTTTTTAATATATTAGACAAAGAGAAAAAACTTGTAGTAGCTCATAAGTTTATGGAAAAAGGAAAACTAAGTGAAATCCCTGTATTTAGGGAGTTACTAGAGGATGAACGCTTCTGTAAAGGAAATCAGATATTCTCATTTGATGCTCTAATGCCCCAAGTTGATTTACTCAATACAATAAATGATACAGGACGTAGATATATTGCAAAAGTAAAAGGTAATCAAGAGAAGTTAAGAGACAAAGCCAAAGAGACTATTGAACTCTTCAATGAACCAACTGATGTTTATAAAGATAAAAGACCAACCATAGAAGGAAACAAATTAACAAGAAGAACTGTTGAGACTTTTGAAAGTTCTGATTGTAATTTAGTTATGTTTCATCCTGATTTTAAAAACATCCAAACCATCATTAGAATAACAAAAGAGGTTACTGATAATGAGACAGGAGAGATTAAAAAAACCATCACTTATTTAGTATCAAATTTCAAAAGTAACGCCAAATCTTTCCATAACTCTATTTTACAACATTGGGATATTGAGACTTATCACTACCACTTAGATATGCTTACTAAGGAAGATAATCATATTGCCTATGTTAATCCATTTTCAATGGCAATTTTAAGGAGTTTTACCATTAATCTCTATCAACTTTATTTTAATGCTCATAAAGGAGAGAAGATTATGAAATCTAAAGTTACCATGGCTGAAATTAAACGAACTTGTCATCATTTGGATGATTTTACCTCTGAAATCCTTGAAATTGAGGCTTAGGTCTCTTTTTTTATGGTAGAAATTATTTTTTTGTTTTTTTGGGTGAGATTGAGTTGGATGGATAGGTGAATTTATGCGTTGTTGGGAATTTCATCGGATTTACCTAGAAGAGGAGCGACCTATTTATAGAAGATTAACGTAAGAGAAAAAGCACTTGTTTTTTCTCTATCTCACTCCAAAATCATCATTTTCATAAATATACGTAGCAATGCTAGTTAAAGTATCTAAATCAATAGATAAATAAGGCATAAGTTTATATTTTTTAATAGCTTCTGGGAGTTGAGCCGTCTCTTCATTTGGATTAGAAACCCATTTTGCCATATTGGCAATAAAATCCTTTTTATTAGGATACTTTATCATATAGTATCCTTTAATTTCAGCAAAATTTGGTGCAGATGGTTTACGTACTTCTCCATGACAAGCAATACAGTTACCATAAAATAGAAGCTGATTATCATTAGCAGATAAAAAACTTAGTAAAAGTGTATAGAGAAGCATAAATCGTTTCAAATTAATTCCATATTATAATTATTATTAGAATACATTATACTTATTTTATCTTGCAATAAGTATAATATCTCTTATTTTTTAATTCTCCCTGACTCAATCAATTTAAGAGGATTAGTCGTTAAATCATAAATATTAAACCTTAATTCATCATTTATATCATCAGCCTCTTTTTTATACTTAACATATAATTTTGTTCCATTATCTATCGTCTTAATAGCTCCCCATATAATCATGTCATTTCGATAAAAAGAGAGTTTTCTTGTAATCTTACCATCAGCAGTAATATCTGCCATATAAAAATCATGATAGCGATAGGTAACATTACTATTTTCTTTTGCTCTATTTCCCTCTAAATATACCAATGCTGTGTTATCTAATTTTTTTACTCCAAAAATACTCATCATACCACGGTCAGGAGTATCATCAACTGCCATTTTATTCCATATTTTCCAACTGTTATTTGTTCTTTTTATAACATACAGTGTCTGAAAAGGTCTAACCCTCTTTTCTAGAACATTTTCTTTTTTTGAATCTATTAGGTAGGCAATATTATACTCATCTTGTAAACAAGCAACATTTTGATTTCTTTTATTATTCAAACAGACATCTTTTACATATGCTGCTTTATCTAAAATAATCTCTTTATGAGAATCTAAAGTATAAGTAGCAAAATAGTCTCTACTTAAATAGACATCTCGATAAGATTGATTTCCCTCTGAATACTCTAAAATAATTTGATAAAAATCACTATTTTTTTGAGCTATATATATTCGTGATACTTCTGTGTTTGCTTCTAATGGAACAGATAGAAGCTTCTTAAAATCGCCTCTACTAAAAGCATAAAAATCATAACTAGAGCCATTAAAATAAACAACTGTTGATGTCTCATGGTCATTATTTCCATAAAGTTTAGGTATTGTTGTCCCTTTTTCTACGGATATCTTTTTTAATATAGCACCCTTATATATCATATATAATTCAGCCTGATCTTTGACCAATGTGAATATTTCAGGGTTTGCATCATGCATATCATTACAGACAATATCAATATTGGAATCAGTAGAACTTTTTCCTTCGAGACAAATACCTTCTGCGTAAGAGACAATGTCTGAGTTTTGATTATTATCTCTTTTAATACTATAATCGGCACTTCTGTACCCATCTACCTGAACATAAACCCAAGCATCTCTGTCTAATATCACAGAACAACTATCTACTTTTGTTCCACCATTGGTTGACTTACAATCAAAATTATGCTTATTTGCTTTTTTCCCAATTTTAAGTCTTAGGTCAGCATCTGCATTTAAATCAAAAAGTGATACTTTAACGGTTTCACCTGTTTTCCCATAAATCTTATACTGTTTACTTTCACCTCTTTTTACTTTACCTTTAGTTATATCGGTTGTTAATATATCAATTTTTTCTCTATCTTCTTGGGTTACTTCAAGCTTATAACTACTAGATTTAAATCCATATACCATAATATAAACAGTTGCATCATAAGTTCCAGGTGCAGGACCTACTACTCTATAACGACACTCTTCATCTTCTCTATTGCTATTAGATGAGTAACAATCATTTCTTCTAATATCAGCTACTTTCTTTTCTATAGGTACATTATTTCTAACATCGTTTAGACTTTCTGTTCTAACATATAAATCTACATCTTCATTTAACTCAGTTAATTTAACACGTATATCTTTTAAATTATGTATACCCACTTCATAGTACTTTTTCTCTAAATATTCAACACTATCTTCAATAATGTCACCTTTTTTTAACTTAATTACATCTACTCCAAAGAGCATCTGTATAGTTACTATTATAAAAAATATTTTTTTCATTAATTTTACCTTTTTTAAAGTTCACAATAAATTTATTATGACTTGGCATATTAACAAAATCTAACTTAATATATTTAAAATTGTTACAATAGACTACCTTGGATGATTTTTGTGTAATTTCTTAAAACTCAATCAATATACCTAGGTTTAGAATTTTTACATCGTAAAAGTGCTGCCTGTGCCTTTTCCATATCATCATACTTACCAAAAAATTTACTATCTGAATGGGTGCAATACTTATTCATTCTCTTACATCCTTGATAAACAAGGGTATCTTCACTTTGCACTTTTTTATCATAACAGACGTATAAAAATTTCCCATCCTCTTTTTCTGTAGATTTATAAGTTATAGGAGTTTTACAGGTACCTAAAGCTCTATCTGCTTCCGTACTATCAGCATATTTACCAAAAAGCTCTTCTTGTGAACTTTGACAATCTAAACTTCTACGTTTACAACCTTCATGTACTAAGCCTGTTTCATTTTCTACTTTTTTAGTAAAACAAACATATAAAAAATTCTCTTTATCTGCTTTTTTATTTTCTATATCTATCTTTTTAGGTCTTGAATTAACACAACGTATAAGTGCTTCATATGACTGTTCCTCATTTTCATAGTAACCAAAATGCTTTCGTTTGGCATCTTTACAGCTACTGTTCATTCGTTCACAACCATGATAAGTAATATTTGTCACGTTTTGGTCTTTATAATCATAACAAACATAACGTAACTCATTTATATCTTCTTTTTTTAACAATGCTTTAATCTCAGGTAGTAACAGTGTAGAAAAAGCAACTATACTCCCAACAATCGTAGCAACACTTGCCATTTTTTCTAAAAAAGTTCTCTTTTTTTTCTCTGTTTTTTTCTTTGGAGTTTTACTTATAAACTCTTTTAGCTCAACACAAAGTTCTGAAATAGGAATAACATAAGTTAAATTTTTACTCTCGTTAATAGCCTTAGCAACCCCACAAATTTTCCCATTATAAAAAACAGGGCATCCACTCAGACCATTGGTCAAATGATTTTGAAGTTCATAGGTATGCTCTAAACTTTGGTACCCACTCACACGATTTTTATAAGTTTTATATGAAGAGTTATTATCATAATAACCAATGAGATAAACATCATCACCCTCTTTCATACTGTTAGTAAAAGAGACATTAGAAACTTCATACAGTTTTTTTATCTTTAAAACAGCCAAGTCTCTTTCACAAGGTGTTATGTCATCAATAGGGACAATACCACCATCTTGAGTATTGGAAATAAAAATATTCTCATAAACTTTACCATCTCTGTTGGTTACAACATGTTTAGCCGTTACTAACGTATGCCCATCTATAAAAAATGCCGTACCATTAAAATGACCATCCTTAAAAGGTCTACCTATCCATACTCTTACAATATCTATAGTTGGGATATTTTTCATCTCTTACATCCTTCTTTATATTTGGGCTTTAGTACCTTAGTGTAATCAGAGACTACACCCTATATAACTTAGCTTTTCGGACTCAAAACCAACTTAACCTTCAAGTTTGCCGACCCCTTCCCTTTGGCAATAAAAATATTCCCCTCAGCCGAAAACCCAATGCCTATCTCTACTTCTGCTTTTTCTAAAACCACATCTTGGTTTAGTGTTTCATAGGCAGAGACTATGGGCTTTACACTCTCTTTTAGTATAGCTTCGACTGTACCCATAGAGCTTTGAACTTTGTCTATAACTTCATCTCCATGACCACCTGAAATCATCTCTATCTCATCTTGACTTGCTTCTACTTCCATCATGAGACCGTTGTCTAGTTTTATTAATTTCATTGCCATTTGCTTACTCCATTATCTTTTTATATGTCTCTTCATTGACTTCACCTGTTACTGCTAAATCATTTTTCTCTTGGAACTCTTTAACAGCTTTTTGGGTTACTGTACCAAAGTAGCCACTGTGAGAAACCTCATAGCCTCTCTCATCTAGTACTGCTTGTATCTGTGCTACTTTACTGTTTGCATCACCTAAAGTTAAAGTTGGAATATGTTGTCTTATTTCAACTTTAGAACGGGTTGGATTTTGTAGTGCAAACCATAAGTTAGCATCTATTACTCCTGTTGGTTCTACACCCAAGCCCTCTTGAAAATCATAAACAGCTTGAAGCATGAGTTTGTCAAAGAGTCCATTTTCCATTAACTCAAACCCATAACGGTTTAGATACTCTTGAGCCACTTGAACCCAACGGCTTCTTGCACCAAACTTTAGGTCTGGAGTTTTTACTTTAACAGAACCTACAGCTCGTGTAGTAAGTAACCCATCTATCACTTCCATGGTTTTGGCTCCGACTATACCATCATCTACTAAACTGTGTTTTCGTTGAAAATCAAGTACCACATAGTAAGAGTCATTACCAAAAATACCATCTTCTATAAGCTCATAACCTAAACGATTTAACTTCTGTTGTAGCTCTAAAACAGCTTGACCTCTATCACCTAGGCGTAGACTACTATAGTGCGTTGGTTTATGTTCAATCTCAGATGTACCATTTATTAGTTTTCCCTCTGCCTCCCACTGTAGCATCTTCTCTTGGCTAACTTCAAAGTGCATACCATCTTCATGTTTAAATGATGCTCCCCAGAACCAGCCATGTTTGTTAAAAATAGGAGCTAAAAGTGTCAGACCATACTGTACTTTTTTATTATAAGGTTCATCAAGCTTTCCATTTATCTTAAGGTCAACAGCTGTTCCCCATGAGTGATTACTAATAGATGTTCTACTCCCTCTAACATAGCGACAACAGAGCATTCCATATGAGCTTAAAGCATCTGCAAGTTCAGGATAAACGGTTGAGACCTCTTCAAACACCTCTCGCAAAGAGTCTACAGCCAAGTCGAAACCTGAAACATTAAATAGCCCTACACTTTTACCCCAAACTATTCGTCTACCCAAAGCCCCAGTTGGTCCCTCTCGTGAACAGTTTACAGAGTAGGTAGAGCGTGGGTTTCCTAAAAGAGAATGCATTAGACTATTTCTAGCACTATGCAATCCTTCATTGATACCACTTGGAATAGGAAGTAAATCGGTAAAAGCTACATTTGGGTCAACTTCAACATAGCCACTATCTTCTACAATAATCTCTTCTTCCTCTTGCTCATCCTCTTCATGCTCATCTAAAACAGGTTCTAAAGGTTCAGCACCATAGATATCATTTGGTTTATCATCTAAATTTCCTATCTGTTTAAAGAGCTTTAACCAGTAAGGAGCAACCTCCTCTTTGTTAATCTCTAAAGCAGAGAAGACAGCTACAGCAAAACCACTCATATTGTTTACCAGTGGTAAGTAGACAGAGAGACCATGAGCATTGTTAAAATTCTTACTCTGACTTTCAACCATTAGCTCGTCTAGGGCTATGAAAAGTTTGTCTGCACTTTGGACAATATCTTCATCATCTTCATAACGCTCTTTTGTCAATATTACAAAGTGTCTAAGGTCACGATAAATCTGCTCATTATTTTGATAATCAAAAGTCTCTGCATTAGCCACTGCCAAGAGTAAAGCATCTCGAACATTTAACTCTTTTCGTAAAATGGTATAGGCAAAATTATTCATATGCACAGCAACATCTTCTAGCTTAGATGTACGAATACTTGAAAGTGTTACTTTTAAGTTGGTCTGATTTGCATAAGAGTCCATAAAACTTCGTATAATCTCTTTAGAAACCTCTTCATTTGTAGCTGTTGGATTATTGACCAAATAACTAACTATAGCAGCATAGTCCCAACCTTTTCCTGGTTCTAACTCCTCTGAACCTACCACAACCTCAGCATGTTCTTTTAGCTGATAGGCTACCTCCATCATCCCCATAAGACAGGCATCAAAACCGATAATATCTATGTTATCTAAACCATCAAAAACTCTTTTTAACTCTAGGTTATCTAAAAAGTCTCTTGACTCATCATCAAAAAGTATGGACTTAGATTCAACTTCAAGTAGGTTTTTAGGCTCTTCACCTCTCTCTACTTGATAGGCTTTCATAAGCTCTTCAATACGTTTTAAACGTAATTTCTGAGGGAAAAAAGATGCTTGATTACCCACTGTAGGGTTAGCATTAATGGCACGAAGGGTTGATTTACCAACAGCTCTTGAAGGTGCAAGTCGAACTCTTGATAGGCTCTCTATGGTCGTTTGATTATTGTCATACTGTCTATACTCTTCATCACGAGTTCCACCACCATGATTCCAAAGAACAACAATATTTCTATCGGCTTTATGCTCTTTTAATCCCCACTCTACAAACTCTCGTAGGGTATTTTCATCACCTGTATTGGTCTCACCTAAGTGAATGGTCTCTATCTTCTCACCATTTCGTATAACAAAACGTTTTGTCCCAGAATCACGAGCCAAAACAGACTGGTCTTGCTGTACCAAGATAGTAAGGTTTTCTCCTGTCTCTTTTACAGACATCATCTCTTCTACATCTGTTGTACCAAATGTATCTAAATCATTATCACCTGCTATAAACACCATTAAATTCGTTTTCATCTTATGCTCCTAACAACTTAACATTAATAAATCTCTATTCCTATACAGCTAATTATAAACTTAATAAAAAAGTTTACCTATACTCATAATACTATTTTTATCTTTATTATTTTGTTAACTATTATTTATAAAATTAAATTAAATTATTTCTAAAGTTATTTATTATTATTTTCTATTTATGCATTTAACCCATATTTTAGTAGAAAATTACTAAGAATTCCTATTATTAAAAAAATAAGCTCATATTATTAATTATTGAGTTATCATAAATAATACCTAATTAAAAAAAAGGATTAGATATGAAACGGACATTACCATTAAGTTCACTTGCTCTTCTACTACTATTTACGGCTTGTACCCCTGAACCAGCACCTACGGTTACCTATGAAGAGAATATAAAAAAGAACCTTCGACTCTCCCATGTTTTTGTGCCACCGTCTGATGCTTACCCTCCTTATACACTACTACACTATTTAAAAGGTGAAGGATTCCAACAGGTTTGTGAAGCTTCTGAAGTTACAGGTATAGCAGAAGAAAACCTAAGTAAAAAGCTTGTCTCTAAAAATCTCTCAAACAGCACAATGCATAAAAGTTACAACATTAACTATGGTGTAAACCTCTTACAAAAAGGGGTAGGTTTTGGTGGTGTTGATTATCAAAATATAAAAAATGTTGTTATTACTTTAGAGAATGGAAAGATCATCTCCATGCCTTCTATACACATTTCAGATGTTAACAGAACGCTCTCAACAGGAAAATGTGCTGAAGATATTAAATTTTTTAAAAATGATAACCCAAATTCAAAATTTTACATTCCTAGAGAGGTATATCAATATAGTATGAAATACTCTATATTAGATAAAGATGGGGTAGACATTACAGCAAAATTATCTAAAAACTTACAAAAAGTTGTCTTAGCCAATGCTGGTATTGATATAGATAAAGAAGATATAATGACCATGGATGGGAATGAACTCTATATTGGTTTTAAAGGTACAGCAATGAGTAAAGGTATTACACCAAAAGGAATACATGAAAGTAGTTTCCTTGATGTCACTAACTTGGTTAAGAGTATTAAATAACTAAACGTAATCCTCATCTCGGAAACTTCGAGCTGTAGGATTACGCACTTTTTTTAACTCCATATCTATATACTCCAAATTATCCAACATTTTCATAGAAGCTATGGTTGAGTAGCGAGTCATTTCACCATAATAGACAAAAATTAAAAATCCATTCTCATAAAGCCCTAAACGTATGGATGCTGCTGTAGAATAAGTCGTTAAAATCGTGTCTGATTTTGAGATTTTTGCTATATCTGCAAAGAACTCTCTTGTCCAAAGCAGAGGGTTCTGTGTAGGAGAGAAAGCATCTTGATAAACAATATCTACTTTCTCTTTTATTTGTGGAACTGTTTTTCGTGCATCTCCCAGTAAAATTTCTATTTTGAACTGTTCATCTTCATAGTAACCATTTTGGCTAATGGCTTTTATAATATGTGATATAGAGTTAAATTCAGAGGGGTACGAAAAAGTAGCCAAAGAGGAGATAAGCTCCTCATCAAACTCTGGAGAGAGTATATGTACTTTGGTTTTTAGGTTATATTTTTTAATATAGTAGATGGTCGCAAAAGTATTATAACCAAGCCCAAAACAGATGTCTAAGATGATTAGTGAACATTTGTTCTTATGAATGCTAAGTGCAGGTTTTACATGTTTCTCAAGTGATTCATGTAAAGCTCCATCTTTTGTTGAGTGGTAGGGTTCATTAAACTCTTTAGAAAAAAGCGTATGGGTTCCATCTTCACAAAGCACCAACTCTTTTTCGGGTCGTAGTGTTTGGTTATACATCAAAGGTTACAACCCCACTTCATCAAGCTCTTTAAATTTAAATGCCTCTGTAATCTCTTCAATACTCTCCTCTTCACGAACACAAAGAACCATCATCCCCTCATTCATAAAGTCAATATAAGACTCAAATTTATTCTCTAAAATGACAAAGTCAACCCACTCTGTAAAATCTTCACGTTTATCAAAAAAACGTGTTGACTTTACCTCACCCTCATCAAAATCTACCAAAGCCCACTGCTTCAACTCTATAAGTTTGGTAATCTTTGAATTTTTTCCATCACTACCATCTACTGGAATCCAAATTAACATCTATAACCCTTTTAGCCGTTTATTTTTTTTAACTTCTTTTCAGAGAGTGCTAAATCTTTATTACTCATGGTTCCTATACCTTGGTCAAGTACCTCTTGGGCAATATTTTTAGCATCTTCCAAAGAGTGCATTTTAAATGTACCACACTGATAGATGTTCAGTTCAGGGATATCACTCTGTTTTTCAACATTCAGTACATCTACCATAGATGCTTTCCATGCTTTTACAACCTTTTTCTTTTTTGGGGTTCCTAGTAGTGACATATAAAAACCTGTTCTACATCCCATAGGAGAGATATCAATAATCTCTACTTTTTTAGAGTTTAAATGCTCTCGCATAAAACCTGCAAAAAGGTGCTCTAGGGTATGAATACCTGTCTCTGAAAGTATTGCTTCATTGGGTCTACAAAAACGTAAATCAAACACGGTAATGTCATCTCCACTTGGAGTATTCATGTACTTTGCTACTCTTACTGCTGGAGCAGGCATCTTTGTGTGGTCTACTGTAAAACTGTCTAATAATGGCATATTTATATTCCTTATAT
>JALUKQ010000077.1 GCA_027056485.1 Campylobacteraceae bacterium
GACTGAGCAAGTGTTAACTGTGCATCACCTGTTCCTGGTGGCATGTCGATAACTAGTACATCTAACTCTGACCATAAAATGTCACGTAAGAACTGCTCAATAGCTTTCATAATCATAGAACCCCTCCAGATAAGCGACTGCCCATCTTCCATAAGAGAACCCATCGACATCATCTCAACACCATAAGCTTGTAAAGGCATTACTTTGTTTCCTTGAATTTCTGGTTTAACGTTGTTTAAACCCATCATACGAGGAATGTTTGGTCCATAGATATCAGCATCTAAAATACCCACTTTTTTACCTTGCATCGCCATAGCAATAGCAATGTTTACAGAGGTAGTAGACTTTCCAACTCCACCTTTCCCCGAACTTACCATTACGAAGTTCTTTACATGAGGAGCAATATTTTTACCAGATACAGAGTTAGACATCTGCTTTGGAGGTTGTGGAGCATCTATATGTACGTCAACAGCTAAAAAGCCTAGTTTTTTAAGCTCTGTTGTTGCTTCATCTGTAAGTTGTGCCTTAACTTCAGGGGCAGATGAAGTAATATCTATTACTATAGATACCTTATCACCTTCAATCTCTACATTTTTAACAAATCCAAAAGTTACGATATCTTTCGTAAAGCCTGGATAGGTTACATTTTTCAATGCATCTAAGACTGTTTCATTTGTCATTATGACTCCTATATTTTATTTATGTTTACTTTTATAATTAATATCATAAAAGTTAGCTTATCTAGATATGATTTTTATCAAATTTATATTAAATATTCAAAATAAGAGTAATTTTATCCTATTTAACTATTTTTTCTAAAAATCAAAACTAATTGCTAAGGTTATTATTATGTTATTTTTTGTATAAGTCTACATCAATCTCTCGGGGTGCTAATATATTAGCTGAGAAAACCCGTTGAACTTGAACTGGATAATTCCAGCGTAGGGAAGAGACATTTATCTAAAATTGATTTAATTTTAGTCAAGATTACTACTTAAACTCTTCTTCCCTCTCAAAATTTAGATTTTTTCAAGGGAAAATAAAATGACAACCAAAACTTTAACCATATCTATTATCGCATCAACTGCAATTTTTAGCTCTTCAGCTTTTGCAGAATCACAGTCAGAAGATAGAATAGAACTAGACCCTATTATAGTAAGTGCTGATTTTAGAGAGAAAACACTATCTAAAACAAATAATTCTGTAGCTGTTATAAGTGAAGAAAAACTTTATGACAAATCTACTCAAGCTTTTACGGAAACATTATCATCTATACCAAATGTTAACTTCTCTGCTGGTGCTTCAAAAGGAAAATACATTCAAATCAGAGGAATCGGTGAACGTAGTCAATTTGTTACCCCTATCAATCCTTCTGTTGGTCTAAACATAGATGGCATAGACTTTTCAAATACTGCACTGGGTATCACTACCTTTGACACAGAACAAGTAGAAGTACTAAGAGGACCTCAAGGAACTACTTTTGGAGCCAATGCTATGGCAGGTGTTATAAACATTCAAAGTAAAAAACCCACAAAAGAAACCGAGGCTCATATAGAAGCAACTGTTGGTAACTACAACACAAAAGCTATAGGTGCTGCTCTAGGTGGGTCTATTATTGAAAACAAACTTTTAGGTAGAGTATCTATATATAAGAATACTTCTGACGGATTCATAGAGAACAAACACCTAAACCGTGAAGATACTAATAACATAGATGAGATGACAGGTAAAGCTGCTCTTAGCTGGTTAGTAAATGATGCCAACAGCATCGACTTAAACTTAGTACATACAAAAATAGACAACGGGTACGATGCCTTTAACTTTACAAATGATAGAACAACCTACTCTGACCATCCAGGTAAAGATACACTGGATACTAAAGCAGGAGCTATCAAACTAACATCTCAACTAAACAGTAAAATGCACCTCATCTCAAAGTTTAGCCACTCTGACTCTGACTCAACCTACTCTTTCGATGAAGATTGGTCTTATGTAGGTGAATTTGATGCCTCTCTTTACCCATACAACTATTTTGATGAATATAATCGAGAGCGAACACAAGATGACTTTGACATAAGAGTTGTATCCGATGAAGATGGTCGTATTTTTAATGGTTCAACAAACTGGACTGTGGGTGCCTATGTAAAAAGTGATAGTGAAGATTTAACACGAAACAGACTAAAAGAAGAGGTTCCATCTACTTTTACAAGTAACTATGAAACCGATAGCAGTGCTATTTATGGACAACTTGACTCTAAAATAACAGATAAGTTAACCCTAACAACTGGTCTTCGACTTGAAAAGTGGGAAGCCAACTACAAAGACTCAGATACTGTTAAAATAAATACCGATGAAAACCTTGTAGGTGGGAAAATTGGTCTAAGTTATCAACAAGATGAAAATACCATGCACTACATCACCCTTTCAAAAGGGTATAAACCAGGTGGGGTTAATGCTGACAATACCCTTTCTGCCAATGCAAAAGAGTATAAAACAGAATCTCTTTGGAACATTGATGCAGGTAGAACCTTCTCTGCTTTGGATAATACTTTAAAAACTCGTCTAAACCTCTTTTATGGAAAAAGAAGAGACCAGCAAGTATCCTCTTCTGTAGTAGGAACAGATGAAGATGGGAATCCATCATTTACAGGCTACACAGCAAATGCTGCTAAAGGTCACTACTATGGTTTAGAGTCAGAAACAAACTTCTACCCATGTGACAGCCTACACTTTTTTGCTAATGTTGGACTATTAAAAGCTAAATTTGACGAATACAAAGACCCTAACCCATCAGCTATTAATATGGATGGTAGAACTCCTGCTCAATCTCCTAGCTACCAGTACAATCTAGGTGGTGACGTGATGCTAACAGACTCACTACAGTTTAAAGCAAACGTAGAAAGTAAAAACGACTACTACTTCTCTAACAGACATAATGCTAAGTCAAAGTCATATTCACTACTTAACTCTAGTTTAGAGTATATGCAAGATAACTGGTCAGCAACTCTTTGGGCAAGAAACTTAACAGATGAAGTTTACCAAACAAGAGGTTTTGGAAGTTTTGGAAACAACCCAGGAAATGGTTATGCTACTGAACTCTACACCCAACAAGGAACTCCAAGAACATTTGGTTTAACAGTTAGTTACGACTACTAAATAAAGGCTCATTATGGAACTTACCCTAACCTCCATACAAAATGCATTCTCTCTCATGTCCTTATGGGAGCTAACTGCTGCACTTTTGGGTGTAGCCTATGTTATTCTAGCAGCTAAAGAGTCCCTTTGGGCTTGGCTCTTTGGATTTTTTTCAACCCTCATCTATACCATTATCTTTTGGGAAGGTGCTTTAGTCTCCTCTTCTTTTTTAAACTTCTACTATATGCTCATGGCTGGTTACGGTTACTACTCATGGAAAAAAGGAGCAGAAGACAACACAGAACTACAGATTAGCACTTATCCTATTTCTAAAAATCTTCTATTTATTACAATAGGTATACTCATAAGTAGTATAGTTGGTTATCTATCAAGTACCTATTCAGACGCAAAACTTGCATATATGGACTCTTTTGTTCTAGTCTTTTCTGTTATAGCCACATGGCTACTAACTCAAAAAATTATAGAAAATTGGCTCTACTGGTTGGTTATAGACTCGGTAGCCATAGTACTTTACTGGAACTCTGGATACCTAGCAACTGTTATACTCTTTATGCTATATGTTATTTTAGGTCTATATGGTTATGTTACATGGAGAAGAGAGTTTAATGGGAATAGAGTTTGATGAACATAGATAGAGTAAAAGAGTATAAACTTTTTGAAAATAAAAAAATTGAAGAGTTTAAGCCCTTAGAAAACCAAGGGCATTCAAACCTCATCTATTTACTTAAAACTAAAAATGAGAAATATCTTATACGCAAGTTTCAAATAACACTTGACCGTAAAAAAGAGTTTCTTATTCAAAAAAAAGCATTTTTAAATAAAATTGGAGCCGAACCTATTTTACTCGATGAGAAAAATGGACTGATGATTACCAAATACATAAATGGAAAACACCAAACAAAACTAAGCCAACAAGAGCTTAAAAAGATTGCTCTGCTTCTTAAAAAACTACATAAAATAAAAGTTCGTCAAAAACAAAACAGCTTCAAAGAGAACTTCACCTTTAAAGATAAAAAGGTTAAAAAAGTATTTATAGTTTTAGACAAAGAGCCAAAAGAGTATGCCTTAGGACACAACGATCTACATGCCAAAAATATTATCTTTTCTAAAAACTCCATAAAACTCATAGATTGGGAGTATGCAAGATATTCAGATATCTATTTTGATTTGATCTCGATAATTATTGAATATAAATTAAATAGTAAAGATAGAAGTACTTTTTTGAAGAGTTATTTAGGAAAAAAGAGAATAAATCACAAAAAACTTAAAGCCTACACACTCATATATAAAGAGTTATGGAGGCTTTGGTTTGAGAAGTTAAGTAGAGGTGAGTTGTAGACTACTCCTCATCCTCTTCTGCTGCAAGTTCTCTCTCACCCATCTCTATCATCGCTTTGTTTAAGTGGGCTGCAGCATTTTTTTCAAAAGCATCCCAATCTTTCATCCACTCTAATTTTTTTAGTACTTCATCTTTTACTTCATAAGACTCTTTATCATCATCATAAGCTATCTGTCCCTCTGTTACTAAAACTTTAAGATAATTTAAAAATGGGTCTATGGTCTCATCTTTTTTACCAGATATTCCATGCCCTGGTACATAAAGAGTATAGTTAGTATCTTTTTTTATCTGCTCTAATAGCTCAATATTTCCAAAAATACTTGACGACTCATCAAAACTTCCTAAACGACCTTTCATAAGATTATCACCTAAAAAGATGGTTTTGGAGTTTTCATGAGTTATCACTAAGTCAGTATCGGTATGTGCTACTTTTGGATGCCCTACTACAAACTTTTGTCCATCCACCTCAATTTTATCACCATCAACTAAAGGTTTTGTAGGAAATGCAAACTCCTTAGTTCCTTCTAGGTTCCCTTTAGTAGCTCTGTTCAAAATACCATACCAAACATCTGCCTCACCCTCTTTAGAGACTGTTATCATATGTTCATGAGCATAAATATCTACTTTAGGGTACTTCTCTACTATGGCTTTATTTGCGAACCAATGGTCTCCGTGTTTATGTGTATTAAATACAGCGATGATAGGTTTAGTGCTTACCTTCTCTATTTCGGCTAAAACCTTTTTCCCTACATTGTAGTTTCCACCTGGGTCAACAACTATCAAACCATGTTCAGACTCTATGACTGCTGGATTGTTCATAAAACCTTCATTCTCTTTATTTGGGCTAACTACTGGTCCATGCATAATATATACATTATCATTGGCTTTTTCAAATTTAAAAGTTCCATATTTACCAAGAGTAAAAGCAGAAGCATTGCTATCTATAGCATTATTCTCTGTAACATTAGTATCGTTATTTTGCTGATTTTTTTCACTCATTTTAGCTACATCTTTCATTTTAGAAAGTGTCTCTTGCATAATTTGTGCTGAATTTAAGTTCTCATTTGCATAAATATTTGTTAGTAATGACAGTGTCATTAGTGAGTAGATTATTTTTCTATTCATAACTGTTTCCTTTTTTAAATTAATAATTTGATTATATTGATAATTGACTAAGAGTTATAATTATAAATAGTAAAAAAATTTCTAAAATAGTAAAGCGTATCTCATCTTCACTCTTTGATGAAATTTCAGATGAGATGATTAATTTTAAATTAACCATAGTTTAACTATAGTTTCTCATGATATATATTTCAAAGCTATACATAATTATTACTTTTATAATTCTCTTATTATTATCTTCTTCTATTCTTTTTTTTGCAAAAGAGAGTCAAAAAGATAAAATACAAGAACTTAGTCACTATTTGGCTGAAGAGTTCAGAGAAGGTTTGGCTTATGAAAACGCTGATTTGCTCTCTTTCTCTTTGGCTCTTTCTGAAAATGGTGCCTTAAAAAATGCTCTTATAACAGAAAACGAACAACAAGCTTATGAGATACTTAGTGAAATTACCAAACGGTTTAAAGAGTATACTCACATAAAGACCTTACGTATTCAGCTTTTAGATAATGAGTTTTTTATTTTTGCTCAAAGTTGGGGAAATACCTCAGCAGGACTTCCCCTTTGGTGGTTTCGTGATGACTTAGAACAGTTAATTAGAAATAGAAAACCAAAAGTTGGAATGGAGACAGGTCGAAGGCTTACTTTTAAGGCAACCATACCAATGAGTAATGGTAAAAAAAATATCGGCTATCTTGAGGTGATTAAGTTTGTAGATGAATTTACTGAAAAACTCCATCAAGAGGGTATCGAACTCTTTACCCTTATGAAAAAAAAATATTTAAAACAAGCATCTTTAATGCAAGATTTTTCCCAATTAAAAGAGTATGTTATCTCCAATAAAAACTATAATGTTAAACTCAGAGATAGAATAGAATTTATTAGCTGGAGTGAATTGGAAACAGTTGGGTACTATTATGAAGAGAATTATTTATATCTCTTAGAACCTATGTATAATGGGAAACAAGAAGAGATAGGTAAATACTTAATCATCTTACCTCCTGAAAGCCTCAAACGTTATCAAAATCGTTACCAAAACATTTCAACAGTTACAAGACTAAGAGATGAAGATGTCTACAAAGTAGTTCAATCATGGGAGAATCCATCAGGAAGTTATAAAAATATAAAAGATAAAGCACTCATAGAAATACTACCAAAACTACGAGATGAAGACAAAATAACACTCATAGAGGATGCAAAAAAGATGCTACAACAATACAACAAAGATGAACTCATTGATATTATTTTAGAGAGTAAACACAAAGAGGTAAAGCGAGGAGAAATACAGTGAAAATCCTTATTTTAGAAGATGAAACCATCTTAGCTATTAGCATGCAAGAGTTCTTAGAAGACTCTGGTTATGAAGTAATCGTTGCCAACCATTCAGAAAAAGCTTTTGACTTGATATATAACGACTCATTTGATCTATTACTTTTTGATGTTAAAGTACTGGGCAATCGTAATGGGTTTGAACTCTTAAGTGATTTACGTCAAGCCGATATTATGACACCTACTATCTTTATAACCTCTTTGAATGATATTGAAGACTTAACACACGGTTATGAGAGTGGAGGTTGCGACTACATACGTAAACCATTTGACCTTGCAGAGCTTAAGTTACGTGTCGAACAAGTGATAAAACTACACTGTTTTAATAGCGTTGAAGAGACTATCAAACTGCCCTTTGACTACACCTACAATACTAAAAAAATGCAACTTTCTCTCAATGATAAAGGTATTACTTTAAGTAAAACAGAAACGAAGATGCTAGAACTACTCATACAATGTAGAGGGAATGCCGTCACTTATGATATGTTTTGGGAAGAGGTTTGGGGCGAATGGATAGAGCCTACAAACATACGTGTCCAAGTAGGGAACTTACGAAAAAAGCTAGAGATGGACTTTATAAAAAACATACGTGGTGTAGGATACAGCATTGACCTTTGATTCTAAAAAATTTGCCTTAAAATATGCCAGTATCTATACCTCTATTTTAGCTATTATTTTAATAACACCTCTGGTCATCTATGTTAACCTATTACTACAAATAGATGAAGCTAAAGTCAAACTCTCTTTAAATCAACAAGCACAAAAAGTCATTAGTTCTATGCAACGCTATAATAATAATGATAAAATCTATCATTTCCCACGATATAAAGAGTATGAAACAGCACTCTATAACCAGCAATATGAAGAGATTTTTTCTACCCTTAGTTTCGAACCAGACTCTTTTAACAAAGGTACTTATAAAAAAGGTAACTATTATTATCTCATTTACCCTCTTCCTAACAACTACTATTTTGGTGCGAAGTACCTCTTAATAGCTACCCTACATACAGCCAATGAAATTTACTTTTTTGCTCTT
Source organism: Campylobacteraceae bacterium (assembly GCA_027056485.1). Classification (GTDB taxonomy): domain Bacteria; phylum Campylobacterota; class Campylobacteria; order Campylobacterales; family Sulfurovaceae; genus UBA1140. The sequence continues at coordinate 7,978 of JALUKQ010000077.1, forward strand.
TTAACCATTTTAGGCATACTCATTTTACTCTTTGTCTTTTCTCTTTTACTGCTTAAAAATTTTTCAGCCCCCTTTGAAAAAATGAACATACAACTTGACAACTTTATCAAAGATTCCATGCATGAGATTAATACTCCACTAAGTATTATCAATCTAAACTCTGACCTCTTTGCCAACAAATTTGGTGAAAACAAATACCTCACACGAATTAAATCTGCCTCAAAAACATTAGCAACCATATATGATGACATGGACTATCTTATAAAGCAAGGAAGAGTTAAACATAAACGTCAAAATATAAACTTGTCAGAATTTATTCAAAATCGTGTTGACTACTTTAAAGCGATTGCTAATTTAAAAAATATTGAGATAGTTACAAAAATAGATTCAGATATTTATTATATGTTCTCAAAGACAAAGCTTCAACGTATTGTAGACAATACTATATCAAATGCCATAAAATATAGCCATGACAACTCTAGCATAGAAATAAACTTTTATAAAAAAGATGTTCAACTCATATTTGAAGTTCAAGACTATGGTATGGGTATTGAGAAGATAGATAAAATATTTTCAAGATACTATAGAGAAAATGAATCTAAAGGTGGTTTTGGAATTGGGCTAAATATCGTCAAAGAGATTATTGATGAAGAAAAAATAGTACTCGAAATTAACTCAAAAGTAAATAAAGGGACTCTCTTTAAATATACTTTTCCTAAAATATAAGTAAATTTTATAGTTTAAAATAATAATTTTTACACTTTTTTTACACTTCTTTGTTATAGTACGTTCGAAACACTACTTAAAGGAGTTTAAACAATGAAGAGAAGTATAAAAAACATTACTCTCATATCAACTTTTGTTCTCTCTAGCTCTGTAGCACTTATCGCTTCAGATTTAACAAAAGCATACGATATGCCTGATGCAAGTAAATTGATTGAAAAAGATTTACTTAAAGAACCTACAAAATTCACCATGCCAAAAAGTTGTAACCTTGATGATGCAGAAGCTATTAAGCGAGGAGCATTTTTCTTTCATAACCTTAACGGTAAAAAAGCCAAAGGTGAAGCACCAAAAGGTGTTAAAAAGTTTACTGAAAAAAAAGGTAAAGATGGAAAAATGAAAAAGAAGCCTAAGCAATTTGGTAACTGTGTAGCCTGTCATAACATTGAAGGTGCAAAAGGTGGAGGAAATATTGGTCCAGATTTAACAAATTACAAAAAAGTTTTTGTTGATTCAAAAACACGTGATGCACAATTTGTTTATCAAAAAATTGCAGATGCAAGAATAGACAACCCTAAAACACACATGACCATTAACTTAACCACAAAACTGTTTGATGAGTCAGAAATCTGTGACCTAACAGCATACGTTATGTCTGAAAAAAAACAAACTAAGGAGAAGTAAGTATGGAAAGAAGAAAATTTATACAAAGCATGTTTGCAGCAACAGCTGTAGCAGCTATCGTAACACCAACAACAATATTCGCAGAGGAAGCTAAAAAGGCAGCCAAAAAAGGACCTAACGATATGACTTTTGACGAGGCAGTCAAAGCCATTACAGAAGGTAAAGAGCTTAAAGATAGTGACAAAATCAAACTAACTGTTCCAGAGATTGCTGAAAATGGTGCCGTTGTACCTGTAAAAGTTAACGTAGACTACCCAATGACAGAAAAAGAGTCAGTAACTGCGATACATATTCTTAACACTGCAAATGGTAATGCAAGATGTGCAGATGTTATGTTAACACCTGCAAATGAAGAAGCTTACTTTGCCACACGTGTAAAACTTAGTAAAACACAAGAAGTTGTAGCACTCGTAGCACTAAGTGATGGTACCTTTATTAAGGCTGGAAAAAGTGTAAAAGTAACCATTGGTGGATGTGGTTAATCCTCATTTATAAAATGTAAATAAGCTGTAGGTTCGATAAATCGAACAAAGAAAAATTGTAAAAATAAAGGATTAGACAATGGCTGAAGCAAGAAAATCAATGATAAAAATTAAACCAAAAAAGTATAAAGTAGGCGACACAGTAAAAGTAGACTTTATTGTTATTCACCCAATGGATACAGGAATGCAAAAAGATAAAAAGACAGGAAAAATTAAACCTGCTCACTATATCGATAACATTACTTTTTCATTTGATGGGAAACCATTTACAACTATGAAAGTATGGGAGTCAGTTTCAACAAACCCTTACTTCTCTGTAAAATATAAGATTACAGGAAAAGGTAAAATTACCGTTGACTATACAGATAACCAAGGTGAGAAAAACTCTAAAAGCAAAAAAGTTAAACCAAAAGGATAAACAATGAAAAAGTTACTACTACCCTTAGCTCTTATGGTAACCATTGCATCTTCTGGTGAACAATTTGCTATGAGTGATGCCGATAGAGCTATGTATAAAGAGATGCTAGAGAATAACCCTGCTGATATCTTTGTTGAAGAGGGAGGAGAAATCCTTGACGAAATGCTTGGTGGAGAAGAAGCCTTAGCAAAATTTTTAGGTGTTTCTGAAAAAGAACTTCCTAAATATATTGCTGGTTTTCCACGATACATTAAAAAACTAGGTAACGTTGTTGGTATTGACCAAGTTTTACAGGCAATGCAAATAGAACAAGGTAAAGAGAAAACAAAACTTAAAAGTGGAAAGATGTTTTCTATGTTAGCGTATGTAAAATCATTAGCTAACGATGAGCAATTTACCATTGACATTAATGCTGATGAACACATCAAAGCATCTTATGATTTAGGTAAAACAACATTTGAAACAGCAAGAGGTGGACGTGGACTTTCATGTTTGTCTTGTCACTCAGCTGATATTGTAGGTCAAGTGCTTAGAACTCAACCACTACCAGATTTGGGTAAAGCAGGTGCAGGTGCAACATGGCCAGCATACCGTATGACAAAGTCAAGCCTTAGAACCTTACAAAGAAGATTTCAAGGATGTATGAAAAATGCACTACTTAAAGTTATACCTATTGGTTCAAAAGAGATGGTAGGACTTGAAGTATACGTTTCAACATTGGCTCAAGAAGCTAAACAACCCATAGCCATTCCTGGTCTAAAAAGATAGGGAGACATTATGGATATTAACAGACGTGACTTCCTACAAATTGCTATGGCTTTAGGGCTTGTAGGTACAGTGGGTGGAGGAACAAATCTCTTTGCAGGTGAAGCTGCTAAAGAGAAGATTAAAAATCTAACCTTTTCAGATATAGTAGATTTTGAAGCCAAAGGTAAAGCAACTATTTTACATATTTGTGACCTTCATGCTCACATCAAACCACTATATTGGAGAGAGCCTTCTACGCTTATCTCTGCAAAAAACTTGGTGGGAACTCCTGGGTTTATCTGTGGAGATAGTTTTATGGAGCATTACAATATTAAAGCTGGTTCATTAGATCAGTATTTTGATACACATAATGACTTTTCAGAATTGGCAAAGAAGTTTGGTAAAATGGGTGGAATTGCCCACATGAAACCAATTATTGACCATGTAAAAAAAGAGCGTGGAGAGAAAAATGTACTTCTTCTTGACTCTGGTGATACATGGCAAGGAACAGCAGTTGCATTAAAAACTGATGGTGAAGCTATTGTTAATGCCCAAAACTACTTGGGTGTTGACGTTATGGTTGGTCACTGGGAGTTTACCTATGGTAAAGAGCGTGTTATGGAGCTTATTGAGAAGTTAGATGGTAAGTTTATCTCTCAAAATGTTCTTGACAACGACCCATTCTCTGACACTTTTGAAGAGTCTGTGTTTGAGCCTTACACCATCCAAGAGATAGGTGGAGCAAAAATCGGAATCATCGGTCAATCATTTCCATTTACATCAACTGCAAATCCAAAAAGATTTACAGAAAACTGGAGTTTTGCACTACGTCATGAGTCACTTCAAGAACACGTTGACCATCTTCGTAAAAAAGAGAAGGTTGACTGTATTGTTGTACTAAGTCATGATGGATTCTCGGTTGACCAAGAGTTGGCTAAAAAGGTAAAAGGTGTCGACTTTATTTTAAGTGGTCACACACATGACCCAAGTCCTGAGCCTATTATTGTAAACGATACGGTGATTATTATCTCAGGAAGTCATGGTAAATATATTGGACGACTTGACCTTGATATTAAAGATAAAAAAGTAGCAGGATACAACTTCAAACTTATTCCTGTAGCTTCAAACCTAATCCCTGCCGATAAAGCTGGTGATGCATTAATAGCCAAAGAGTACAAACCATTTGATAAAGAGCTAAATGAAGTACTAGGTACAACCAAAGGTCTTCTCTATAAAAGAGATACTTTCTACTCAACCTTTGATGCACTGATTGGTCAAGCTATTCAAGATAAAGCAAAGGCAGACATTGTATTTACACCAGGGTATAGATGGGGAACAACTGTCCTTCCCGGTGGAGATATTTTAAAAGACAATGTTTATGAGATGACAGCCATTACCTATCCAGAAGTCTATACTTTTGATTTAAAAGGTCAAGTACTTGCAAACCTTATGGAAGATATTGCAGACAACGTCTTTAACGCAAATCCACTACTTCAACAAGGTGGTGACATGAGTCGTCTAACCGGAGCAACATATAGCATTAAAATTGATGCACCATCAGGAAAAAGAATTTCTGACTTTAAAATAGGAGGCAAGCCAATTGATGTTAAAAAAACTTACCGAGTCTCTTCATGGGGTGGAAACTTGCAAAGTGCAGGTGAAAACATGGACAAAGAGACACCAGCTGTTTATGAAGTAGTAAGTGACTATATTCGTAAAAAGAAAGTAATAGATATTCCACTAGAGTCGAACGTTAAAGTTTTGGATTATAGTTGTGGATGTCCAGCAAAAGGAGCTAAGTGTTAACCAACATTTAGGGAGTCTCTCACCCCTAACCTGCAAGTTCTAGGGTGAGAAAATATGGATGTGATTAAAATCACATACTTAGTATACATAAATTTATCTTATAAAGATAATAACTATTACAAAGGATGTCAAATGAAAAAGAGTACAACAATTAAAATCGCTATAGGTTTAGCAACACTACTTTTAGTAACAAGTACTGCATCAGCAGAAGATTCAAAAAAACCATTTAGTAAACATAAGTTTTTTGGTTTTTCACAAATTGGATTACAAGCAGGTGATGGTGCAAAGAAATCAAAAGATGCAGATTTTAAAATGGATGCAGACCGTATTCGTCTTGGTTGGAAGTACTTCTCTGGTCCTTTAGCAGGTAAAGTATTTTTAGATTTTGCTAAAACAGGTGACTCTGGTGCCGGTATGCCAAATATAATTAAAGATGCATTTATCTCTTATAAGGTAAACAATGCAGCTGTTATTAAAGCTGGTATGATTAAGACTCCTGTCGGTATGGGATTCACTATCCCTGGTTGGAACTTAGATGTTATTAAACGTGGATTTGACAAAAAACTGGCATTTGAGAGAGCTTCTGGTCTTATGCTTTCAGGACGTGCCATTGGTGGAAGTGGAAAAGTAAATGGTTTAGAGATGGGTCATGAACGTCCATGGACTGGGTTTGGATATGATATTATGATATCAGGTCAGACAGGTCGTTCAGGTGCTGTTACCAATGCTAAAGTAGGAGATGACAACGCTTACATGGGTCGTGTTATGTATGATAAAGGTCAGGCACTACACATTGAAGCAGGTTATGGTGTCTCTAAAAATGCTGGGGGTATTGCTGGTTTTAAAAAAGCAGATAATACAGTAGTAGGTGCAACAGGGACAGAAGATTATAAACTTCTAAACATTGGTCTTGATTCTCATTTTGAGGGTGCAAATGTTAAAGCAGAGTATTATGATGCTCAAAACATCAAAGGAACCGATGGTTGGGATATGAATACTTTGGCATTAACAGGTACTTACTATGTGAGTGACACTGTAGAGTTAGCCATTAAAGATATTCGTGGTACGGAAACACGAGGTGGTAACGATGCCAAAGCAGCCAATACCTATCTTGGTGTCAACTATTATATCAATCCAAAAAACAACAAAATGGATAGAAAAAATAGACGTTCAAGAAACCAACATCGAGTTCAGTTAAACTATGTTGTTGCTGACGTAGATTCAGATTTTAAAGGGGTTGGTGCATTGTACAAAGACAATGCAATCTTAGCACAATACCAATTTAAGTTTTAGATAGATTGTGCAGCTAGGGTTGAGGAGATTCTTTCACATTTTCTCTCCCTCAACTGCTATCTGCACACTTATATTTAAATTTTATTGAGACTATTTAGATAGTCTGAGTAAAATTTGAGAATGAAATTTTAAGCATGAAAAAGGATTTATATGAGAGATTATCTCACATCATTGTTACTGTTTTCTTCTCTACTCACAGCAGAAATAACAGGTAAAGAGGTTTATGAAAATAAGTGTGCCTCTTGTCATAAACTCTATATTCCAGCTTCTGAACTGATTGAAAACTTCATGGAACAGAACAACAGTATCTTAAAACTTGATGCACCAACCATTAACCAAATAGTTTTTCGACTTAAAAATAGAATTGGTGACCCAAAAGGTGATGAAGATATACATCGTATGGAAGTAGATAGTTTTGTAGCTGACTATCTTATGAATCCTGACAAATCAAAATCGGTTTGTCTCCCTAAGGTGTTAAAGTATTTTAAAACCATGCCCAGTATGAAAGGAAAAATATCCGTGGATGAAATTGATGCCGTATCAACTTTTTTATATGACTATAACCCTGATGAGCATATTGAAAAAAAGTTAGAGTTTGTAGGCTATACAAAAGCCTTAGAGACTGCAAAAAAAGAGAATAAAATTATTCTTTTAAAATTAACACGTGAACATTGTCACTTTTGTCAAAAAATGGACCAAGAAGTATTTTCTGATACCGAAGTTCGAGAAGCACTCAATAAAGATTTTATTGTTGTTGAAATAGACATTGGAAAAGAGGAACTTCCTCTCAAACTCAAAAAAGGAATGACCCCTACTTTTGTATTTGTTCATAAAGATGAAGAGATTATGGCAAAAATCCCAGGTTCTTGGTCAAAAAAAGACTTTTTAGAAATTTTAAAAGAAGCAGTTAAAGCTAAAGGAGAAGAGAAATGAAACAACTTTTAATACTATTTTTAATAATGACCACATTCATTTTTGCAGAGACTGAAATGGCCGAACCTAAACCCTCTATGGAAAACCCTAGAAAATTTGTTTTTCCTATTACCAAAGGAGATGGAGATGAGATTAATCACGTATTAGGTTCTGCCAACAATGTTATCAAATTTTATGGTGTGGACAATACTGAAGTAGTTATCGTTGCCTATTCGCAAGGTATTAGAGCCCTACTTACTCATCATGACCATAAAATACAACAACGTGTAGAGTCACTCATGACTTATGACGTTGAATTCATAGCCTGTAACAACACTATGAAGACACTAAAAATAGATAAAAAAGAGCTTATTGATGGTGTTGAAGTAGTCACAGCAGGGATTGTAGAACTCATAGAACGACAACTTCGTGGCTACATTTACATTAGACCATAAGTACTTAAATTCAAACTAACAAAAGGAGATATCATGAAACTTATCATGCAAAGTTTACTACTCAGTTCGCTACTTGTTACAACAGGTATAGCTAAAGATACAAACACTACAAAAGAGGTTAAGAAACCTACTGAAGTCAAAAGAGAGGAGAGCAAAGCAATAAACAGTGATGTGGTTATCTTTAGCTCTGAGAACAAAGATGGAAAAATTACAACAAAAACAATAGAAGAGGCATTTAAAAATGCTGGTTTCTTTATCTCTGCGAACCGTGATATGAACGGACCTTTCAAAAAGCAGTTTAAAGAGTCAAGTTTTGAAGTCTATAATCTTTTTACATTTTATAAAAAAGATACTGTACTAGAATTAGCAAAAAAATACCCAAATGTTGGTCTTTTTGCACCCATGAGTATGTCTATTTATACTAAGAAAGGTGAAAAAAAGATTTCTGTCGCTTCACTTTCAGCAGAAGCCATGCAGAAAATCATGAAAATCCCAGCTGATGAAAAGCTCTTAACAGACCTACGAGCTTTAGTAGAAAAAACACTTAAAGTGGCCTTGCCAGATGGAAAAGTAGAAGAACCAACTTATAAAACAGTTGAAGCCAAAGGTGAATTGGTCACACATTTTTCTATGGAAATAGACAAAGATGAGTGGGATGATGAACTCGAAGAGTTCAAAATGGGATTTGAAGGTGACTTGGTAACCAATGGTTTTGTTATTGCAGGTCAAAACAACTTAGGTGATGATTTTGAAGAGGCGAAGTATGAAGGTTTTGATATTTATGAAGTCTACTCTATTTGTAAACTTCCTGTCATATACACCATTGCAAAAAGCCGACCAGAAGCTGGTGCTTTTGCTCCTTGTTCACTCTATTTAGAGAAGAAAAAAGGTGAAGCTGAGTTAAACTTTGGATTCCCTTCTGTCTATAACTGGATGAGCTCTTTAGCCATTACAGATAAAAAAGATTTAGATGTTTTAGAAGATGCTCAAAAACGTATGAAAGCTATCCTTACTGGATTAACAGAATAAAAAAGAAGACCTTAGTTAATAAGGTCTTCTCTCAGTTTATAGGGGAGTCTGTAAATATTAAAAATATTTATACATTACTCTTCTTTCCTTTGATAAATATTTGATTATATAGAAAACTATATATTACGATATTACAGATTCCCCTATAAATTTAAAACCCAAATTAACACAAAAAAAAATAAACTCCATCTAATTTCAGCAAACTATAATTTTCTATCATGTATAACTTACTTTCATCTCTCGGGGTGCTATTTGAAAAGATAGCTGAGACAGCATTAGCTGGTCCGTTGAACTTGACCTGATTAATATCAGCGTAAGGAAGAGAACTTATTTATTTAAACATTATTTTTAGGGAAAACTCTCTAGATTTATTTGTTCTACTTATATATTTTCTTTTTCTTTATTTATGAAATAAGGAAACTAACCATGACAAAAAATTATAAAGATACACTAACCACTTCAAATGAGCTTTTAACAAGAGAGCCATTTCCAGCCTCTACAAAAGTTTACTTAGAAGGTGAAATTCATAAAGATATTCGTGTTCCAGTAAGAGAAATTCTTCTTGGAAACGAAACAAAACTTAGAGTTTACGATACATCAGGACCATACACAGACCCAACAGTTGAAATAGATGTAGGAAATGGGATTCCTGCTATTAGAAAAAAGTGGATTGAAGAGCGTAAAGATATAGAAGAGTACGAAGGTCGAATTATGGAGCCTGAAGACAACGGTTACACAACCGATGAGCAACTTGACTACGTAACAGCTGGTGCAAAAGGGCTTGTACGAACTCCTCTTAGAGCTAAAAAAGGTAAAAATGTTTCTCAAATGTGGTATGCAAGACAAGGTATCATCACACCTGAGATGGAGTTTATCGCTATTCGTGAAAACCAAGATGCAGCGATGAATGCTGAGTACTTACAAGACGAGGAGAGAGAAGCAAGACTTAAAGGTGAGAACTTTGGAGCAAACTTACCCGAGCAAATTACAGCTGAATTTGTACGTGCAGAAGTAGCTGCTGGTAGAGCAGTTATTCCATGTAACATTAACCACCCAGAGGTTGAGCCTATGATTATTGGTCGTAACTTCTTAGTAAAAGTAAATGCCAATATCGGTAACTCTGCTACTACTTCAAGTATCGCTGAAGAGGTTGAAAAAATGGTATGGTCAACTCGTTGGGGTGGAGATACAGTTATGGATTTATCAACTGGTAAAAACATTCACACTACAAGAGATTGGATTTTACGTAACTCTCCTGTACCTATTGGAACTGTGCCAATCTACCAAGCACTTGAAAAAGTAAATGGCGTTGCAGAAGACCTTACATGGGAAGTGTTCCGTGATACTCTTATTGAACAAGCAGAACAAGGGGTAGACTACTTTACTATTCATGCAGGTTTATTACTTCATCATGTTCCAATGACAGCTAAACGAGTAACAGGTATTGTTTCTAGAGGTGGAGCTATTATGGCTAAGTGGATGATTCACCACCACAAAGAGAACTTCTTAAACACACACTTTGAAGATATCTGTGAGATTATGAAAGCTTATGATGTTACCTTCTCATTAGGTGATGGTCTTCGCCCAGGGTCAGGTGCTGATGCTAACGATGAAGCACAGTTTGCAGAGCTTAAAGAGCTTGGAAGATTGACACAAATTGCATGGAAACATGATGTTCAAACCATCATAGAAGGGCCAGGTCATGTACCAATGCACCTAATCAAAGAGAATATGGAAAAACAACTTGAATGGTGTGACGAAGCTCCATTCTATACACTCGGGCCCCTAACTACCGATATTGCCCCAGGTTATGACCACTTCACATCAGGAATTGGTGCAGCGATGATTGGTTGGTACGGATGTGCAATGTTGTGTTATGTTACTCCAAAAGAGCATTTAGGACTTCCTGATAGAGAAGATGTAAAAGAGGGACTTATTACCTACAAAATCGCGGCTCACGCTGCCGACGTTGCCAAAGGTCACCCAGGAGCAAGAGCGAGAGATGATGCAATGAGTTTAGCACGTTTCGAATTTAGATGGGTAGACCAATTTAACATAGGTCTTGACCCCGAAAGAGCAAGAGAATACCATGATGAAACCATGCCACTAGAGGCTGCTAAAGTGGCTCACTTCTGTTCAATGTGTGGACCAAAATTCTGTTCTATGAAAATCTCTGCTGATGTACGTGACTATGCCGATGAGTTAGAGATTCAAGCAGGAATGGATGAGATGTCCATGAAGTTCAAAGAGATGGGAAGCGAAGTCTACGTAGAAGCCGATAAAATCGAAAAGGTTTAAATGCGTAGGGGCGACCTCCGTGTCTGCCCTTTGCCCATTCTACCATATCAATTAAATACGCAACCGTAGGTGTGACCATGTCAGACGCCAAAACCAAATATCGCATAATTTATAATCTCCATATAATTGAAACCGAGATTTAACGTGTGACATGGTCACACCTACAGTTGATATACAGGAATAAAAAGGGAAAACAATGAACATAGCAATCGTAGGAACAGGACTCGTTGGACGCGTATTAGCCCTAAACCTTTTAAAAAAGGGACACACCCTAACCCTATTTGACAAAGAGAGCAAAGAGGGAGTCACAGCAGCAGGGTTTACAGCAGCAGGAATGTTAGCACCATTTGCTGAGCTTGAAACGGCAGAGTCAGAGATTTTTGAATATGGAAAACGCTCCATTGAGTTGTGGAACGATTTAATGAAAGAGGTTGGTGTTTATGATGGTTTTAAACAGTTAGGAACCATCATTACTGCCCATCCACAAGATGTGACAGAGCTTGACCATTTTATTGGAACACTAAAAAGTAAAATCGAAGAGGCAAAAGATATTGAGCAGATAGACAGCCAAGCTTTAGCCGAGCTAGAGCCTGACCTTACCCAACATCAACACTCATTTTACCTAAAAGATGAGGGGCATGTAGACTCTCAACGTTTTATGGCATTCTCTACGAATTACTTTGATACACAGGCAAATATAACATGGAGAGAGTTTACCGAAGTAGAGAAACTAGAGCCTAAAACCGTTTATGTTGATGGTCAAACCGAAACCTTTGACTGGGTTTTTGACGCTCGTGGTTTGGGTGCAAAAGAGCATTTTAAAGATTTAAGAGGAGTACGTGGTGAAGTGATTTGGGTAGAGTCTAAAGAGATAGACATTAAACGCCCTACTCGTCTGCTTCATCCACGCTATAAAATATATATTGTCCCTCGTGGTAATGGGTGTGAAGGGATAGATTTAGAGTATTGCAAAGATTGCAAAATAGCCCAAACAGCAAATTCTAAACGATATATTATAGGTGCATCAGAGATAGAAAGCGAGGATATGTCACCTATTTCGGTTCGTTCTAACTTAGAGCTTCTCTCAGCACTCTTTACGGTTCATCCAGAGTTTGGAGAGGCACGAGTAGTGAACACTGAGACCAATTGTCGTCCTGCATTTAGAGATAATCTTCCAAGAATAGAGAATGAAGAAGGATTGACACGTATTAATGGGCTTTACAGACATGGGTATCTGTTAGCACCTGCTGTGGTAGAGAAGGCTTTAAATAAAGGGATTTATAAATCGTAGGTGTGACCATGTTAAATGCTCGTCAACTTAAGATTTATATACAAAAGTATGTTGGAAACGGCGTAGGTCGGAATGCCCTCTTTCCGACATAAATAGGCAGAAATCAAAAAATTGATATAAGAAAATAAAATTGGCACATAGGCATACATTGAACGATAAAAATATTTATGTATGCCACGTAAATGTCGGAAAGAGGGCATTCCGACCTACAGACTGCCATTTTTTTAAAGAAAATAGGTTTCTTGTTCCCACCGTCTCGGTGGGAACAAATACGAGAATATAAGATTATAATTGAAATATGCATTCCCACGCAGAGCATGGGAACGAGATTGGAGATAAACATGATAAAAGTTTCAGTAAACGGCGAAATAAAAGAACTCCAAGAGGGTTTAAATGTTTCTCAAATGATAGAAACTCTAAACTACAAAATAAAAGGCTTTGCAGTAGCTATAAATACAACATTTGTGCCTATTGCAAAGTATGAAGAGACCATTATAAAAAATAATGACACCATAGATATTTTAGCACCAGTACAAGGAGGATAAGATGACCAACGAAACATGGGAAATAGGTGGGAAAAGACTTACAAGTAGAATGCTTATAGGTTCAGCACTCTACCCTAGCCCTGCCAATATGGAAGAGGCAATCAAAGAGAGCGAAGCACAAATAGTCACTGTTGCCCTTCGCCGTCAATCAGCAGGTGAAGGTGGAGGAAACAACTTTTGGGACATTATTAAAGAGTTAAATATTAATGTTTTGCCAAACACAGCAGGATGTCATTCAGCAAAAGAGGCAATTACAACAGCACAAATGGCAAGAGAGGTCTTTGGAACAAACTGGATAAAACTTGAAGTCATAGGCGACCAATACAACCTACAACCTGACCCATTTGAAACCGTTAAAGCTGCTGAAATTCTTGTAAAAGAGGGATTTGAAGTCTTTCCCTATACTACTGATGACTTAGTAGTAGCAAAACGCTTAGCCAATGTAGGATGTAAGATTTTAATGCCCTGGGGTTCACCCATCGGTTCAGGTCAAGGGCTTATGAATCCAAGCAATCTAAAAGCAATACGAAAACAGTTTCCAGATTTAAAATTAATAGTAGATGCAGGAATAGGAAAACCAAGCGATGCAGTAGAAGCGATGCAGTTAGGGTACGATGGTATCTTACTAAATTCAGCTATTGCATTAGCCCAAGACCCTATAAAAATGGCACAAGCCTTTAAATACGCCACCATATCAGGACGTTTAGGATATGAAGCTGGAACGATGCAAAAACGTGAGTTTGCTAGTCCCTCTACGCCTACAGTTGGGACTCCATTTTGGCATCAGTTTTCGTAAGCTCTAAGATACTTCCAACAAAGAAAAATATACAACAACAGTTTCTTATAAAACTTCACCAATAGGTGTAAAAAAGTAACATAATTAAAGTGTTACAAAAGGGAACCCTTGTATAATATAGTTACATTTTATCTTATAAAGGAGTTCTATTTGTCAGAAATCACACTGATACTTTTGGGTGCTGGTTCAGCCTCACGATTTGCTCTACCCCCGAAAAAACAGTGGTTATGGAGTGGCACTACACCACTTTGGCTACAAGTTACTAACAACTTTCAGGATGTTTATAACTTTAAAGAAACCATTATAGTATCATCTCAGGATGATATTCACTCTATGTCAAATTTTTCTGAGCATAGCTTTGTTCTTGGTGGTTCAAGCCGTCAAGAGTCACTAAAAAATGCACTTGAAAAAGTCTCTACACCTTTTGTTCTTGTTTCTGATATTGCTCGTTGTTGTCTCGATGTTGAGATGATAAAACGTGTAATTTCAGCAAAAAAGAACAAAACATGTGTTGTCCCTACACTTAACATGGTTGATACACTCTATTTGGAAGGGGAACCAATAGATAGAGAAAAAGTAAAAATCATCCAAACCCCTCAACTCTCTTGTACTACTACATTAAAAAAAGCACTAGAGAGTAATGAAGAGTTTACCGATGATAGTTCAGCCATAGCTTCTCAAGGGGGAGAGGTTATTTTTGTAGAAGGTTCAACCAAAGCACATAAGTTAACTACTGTTGAAGACTTAAAAAAGCTTCCCTGTATAAAGCGACCATCTAGCAGAGCCTTAACGGGTTTTGGTATAGATATTCACCCTTTTGAAGAGGGAAAACAGATGGTACTTTGTGGTGTGGAGATAGAGTCAAGCTTTGGCTTTAAGGCACATAGCGATGGGGATGTCGCTATTCATGCTCTTATCGACGCACTATTAGGAGCTGCTGGTCTAGGAGATATCGGTGAGTTTTACCCTGACACCTCAGATGAGTATAAGGGTGCTGACTCAAAAGAACTTTTAAAAGATACTGTAAAAAGGTTATCAGACCTTGGTTATGTGATAGGAAATGTTGATTTAGCCATCATCGCACAGACTCCAAGACTGTTAAACTACAAAAAAACAATGCGATTTAGACTCGCAACACTACTCAACTTGACTCCAAACCTTGTAAATATTAAAGCAACTACAGCTGAAAAGCTTGGTTGGATTGGACGAAAAGAGGGAGTAGCTGTTGAAGCTGTTGCAACCCTATACTATTATGATTGGACACAACATGAAAATTACCATAATTGAAAACGAGCTATATCTAGCTCAAAGTATATCGACAAAGCTTAATCAAAGTGGATATGAAACCGAGGTTTACTCCTCCATTAAAGAAGCTATTGCAACAAGCTCAGGAGATGCCTATCTCCTTTCAACCAACTTACCAGGTCAAAACTTTAACTCTCTCATCACAAAATACAAAGAGAAAATCATTATTTTAATGGTCTCTTATATTAATAATGACACCGTTGCTGCACCACTTAAGCTTGGAGCCAACGACTATATTGTTAAACCATTTATGATAGAGGAGTTACAGAGAAAAATTGAGCATTATAAAGAGTATCAAACACTGAAAAAGTATAAGAACCTTTATAAAGAGTACAATGAATACCTACTTCAAGACATTGTCATAAAAGATGATATCAACAAAATAACTACACCTCTTGTGGTTCAGACCAACTATGTTAAGCTTATAGATAAATTAGCATTTGAGTATGCAAAAGAGCAAAACAGAGTACTGGTATTTGTTCCTCTCAATGCAAAAGAGTGGAAAAGTAAAATAGAGAATGCCAACCCCAAATACATTCTCTATATTTCTGATTTACAAACACTTAAAAAAGCAGAAAGAGAGCAACTTTTTACACTGCTTGAAAATCGTCAGTTTATTCTATCGACTACATCAGAGATTGAGACTCCTTATGCAACCATAGAGATTAACACAGATAACAAACTCTATGACCAAAATGAGATTTTGACTATTGATGATTATGTTAAGTTTATTGTTAACAATTTTCAATACCAATACCCCGATACAGAGCTTTCTAAAAAATTAGGAATTTCGAGAAAAAGTTTATGGGAAAAAAGGAAAAAGTATGGCATCTTCAAGAAAAAATAGGCAACTATATCTCGATGCAGAGGCTCTTTCTACTTTAGCATTGGTACAAGAGGGACTTATATCTCCTGTAACAAAACTAATGAACAAAGCAGAAGCTATGGAGGTTGCTAGAACAAAAATGTATAAAGGTGTTCCATATCCTTTCTCTTTTGTTTTGGCACCAGGTGGCAAAAGAAATGAAGCATGTTTAAAATCGGCATCTAAAGGTGATATTTTAGAATTGGTACATCAAGATAAAGTTGTAGGAACTTTGGTTGTTGATGAGACCTTTGAGATAGATATAGAGCAGAGACTTAACTGTATTTATGGTACTTCTGACACTTCTCATCCAGGTGTAAAAAACACCATAGGAAGACTTGGTGAAGTAGCCGTTTGTGGTGAATATACAGTCAAATACCCACTCATATCTGGTTCTAAAAAACAGGTTCAAGAGATGATAAAAGAGAAAGGTGCCAAAACCATTTCTGCTTTAATGTTGGCTGCAAACCCTTTAAATAGAGCCCATGAAAGAATGATTCGTCAAGCACTAGATACCTCAGACCTTGTGGTACTATTTTTGCTAAAACCATTTCACGGAGATGGTCTTCGATATGACATACGACATGAAGCACTCTTTACATTTATAGAGAACTTTTTGCCACAAAACAGAGTGATAGTTGTTCCATTGGAAAACTCCTATATCTTTGCTGGGTACAATGAACTAATACTCGATGCCTTGGTTGCAAAAAATTATGGTTGTACACGTCTAATTATAGGAAACCATCACTCAGGTTTAGGATTGCACTATGATAAGGATAAATTAAACTCTATCTTTGATACCTCAAAAGATATTAAAATAGAGATTACAACCGTAGAGCAGTATGTTTACTGTAATAAGTGTAGAACCTTAGTAAGTACCAGTACTTGTCCTCATGGACAGCACCACCATATTCACTACCATACACCATCTATTTTACAGCTCATAAAAGCTGGAATGATGCCACCATCAGTTCTAGTTAGAAGAGAGGTTTCAGCTAGTGTACTAAATGCCCTTTTCCCTGAGAGATTTGAACATCTTCAGGAGCTTTATGATGCCTTGATGCCAAATGATGGTCTTATGGAAGAGCATAATGAAGAGGACTTCTATATTAACTTAATGAACCTCTATCAGACAACTTCGTTGACGTAACAACAGGATAAATAATGACACTAAACAGACTTTTTATAACATTTGGAGGCTCGGGCTTAGCACCCAAGGCTCCAGGAACTGCAGGTTCTTTAGCTGCACTTATAGTAGGTGTTCTTCTACTTCAAGTTATGCCTATCCCTACTCTTTTCATGATTACTCTTGCCATTACCATCATAGGTATCTTTGAGATAAACAAATATGAAAAAGAGACAGGAACTCATGATGACAAAAGCATCGTCATAGACGAAGTAGCAGGTATGTGGATAGCCCTTATGATGGCATTAAGTACAGCGAAATCGTTAGAGTACCCTTATGCTACAGAACTTGCAATAGTAGGTTCATTTGCTGCTTTTAGGCTTTTTGATATTTGGAAGCCTTCATTTATTGGAACCATTGACCAAAAGGTTAAAGGTGGACTAGGAGTAATGGGTGATGATGTTGTTGCAGGTGTTGCAGGTGGAATGCTTACTGTTCTTGTTTTGACAGGGATTGGGAAAGTATTTTAACCAATTCGTAGGGTGCTGTTTTCCAACGCACCTTCAATTGGCATAAATAACAAATCTTTTTTTAGGTTTAACTCATTGATGTATAAAAAAAATACCTTTTATATTTTTAAGCCTTTCGGCGAAACTTCTTTTTATGCCAATTTTATTTAACGGTGCGTTGGAAAACAGCACCCTACAACAAGCCTAAAAAGCTCTCTTTTAAAACCTTCTTATAAGCTTTTAAATCTTCCTCTTTAGGTTCGTCTCCTTTTCGTAAAGAGACGTGTACTTTCTCTAAAGTTTTACGCATGTCACTGTCTATAATCTGTTCGGTTAAAAACTCTTCTTGCTCTAAGTCAATATTGTCTCTCATGGCATGGGAACGTTTGGCAATAACTGATGAGTGATAGAGTGAACGTCCCAATAATATATAGGGAAAATTTAAGTTTTGCATAGGACCTACTGTAAGTTCTCTTTTTCCTATGCTTTGTCCTAAAACTTTGACCTCATATAAGTTATCAAAGCCCATCATAGCCCCTACTCCACCAACAGCTCCACCGATGATTGAACCTAAAAAGAGACTACCACCACCAAGAAGCAGGTCGATACCCAAACCACCCATAGCACCAGCAGAGGCACCTGTAATAATAAGCTGTTGTTGACTAAGACCAAAAATAGAAGCACTCTCTTTTGAAAAAAGACCCACATTGTCTAAAACCAACATATTTTCAACTTTTTCTATGCTTCTATGGTTCCAAATGCTCTCTATGTTTTGCTCTTGCTCTTTTTCAAATTTTATTATCTTTTCTCGGTAAGAGTGTTTTAACTTCTCTTCCTCATCAGTAGTTGCTGACTCACCCACTATTTTTTGTCTGTGAATATAGGAGAGAGTTTTAACCATATTGGAGACTATAGAGTCTACTGTCTGCTCTATTTTTTGTTGTTGTAAATCCTCTAAAACTTTTATGGCTACTTTAATGGGTTTTGTCCACTCCTCTTTGAGTTGTGACATACTATCTAACAGCTCTATATGTTCTCTAAATGTTGCTTTTATGGGGTTAAAGGTTCTTACCATTCTAAAGTAGTGACCCAAAGCACTTTTCCACTGTTCTGTGTAGTTCTCTTCTCCGATAAGGTTTAAAATAGCCATAGAGGGTTGCCCACACCAACGTAAAATCTCCATCTCTGTTTCATATTCAGAACCATAAGGTTTAGAGGCATCAACCACATAGATGATTCCTGCCCCATTCATAATAGGCTCAAGCAGTTCTATCTCATCTATAAAACGTTCATCATCTCGATGTGCAGCGATAAATGCTCGAACTACATCACCCTTTTTATCGGCAGATACAGGCTCTTGGTCATTAAGCCATGATAAAACTCGTCTGGCTCTTTGAAACCCTGGTGTATCAAAAAGCTCATAGATAATTTTACCATCTACTTTTAGTGGAAACCCTCGTTTTACTTGCGTGGTTCCAGGGGTGTCTCCTATCTGTACTGAGTCATCAAGTGCTAAAGAGGAGACGATGGAACTTTTTCCTTTATTAGGATGACCTACTACAGCAAACTTAGGGTAGTCATTGTTTAAAGACTCTTTGCTACTATACATCGATAACCCATACCTTTTTAGATTTTAAACCTTGTATTTTTCGTTTCCATATGGCTACTTCTCGCTCATCGCTCTCATAGTTTCGCCCTACCGTACCTAGAGGGTAAACTTGAATCTCCTCAACATTATCATTGGCTAAAAGCTCCTCTAAAAAGTCTATAAAATCCATGGTAGGAGGTTCCCATGACTTGACATATAAAATTACCTCAGCTCTTGCCTCTTTAGCTACTTTTTGGTCTTCTGCAAAGGAGTTATTGCCCCCTACTGTACTTATGTTTGAAGAGGAGATACCTTTAGCATCGTTAACCAATAAAATTTCATCGTTTGAGAAGTTCCAACCAATGATTGTCTCATAGACTTTTGCCACAGCATGTGATACCTGTTCATCACTCTCTTTTACAATCTCTAAATGCTTCTCCTCTTTAGGAGACTCTGTCGAGACAAAAGGTGTGTTAAACTCTCTTAATAATTTTTGTACGCCATCAAGCTCTAAAAAATCTTTTTCCAGTTGTTCTTGGTAACCATAACGTGTTGCCAACCAGAGTAAAAAACGTAAGAAAATAGCATAAAAAAGCGTAACCATTGCCAAGTACTTCCACCAAGCACCTAGTTTGTCTGCATTTTGTATCATTTGAGTGTTGAGATTCTCGCCAAGTCTATAGTAATGACTCATCTCAATAAGTTCCACAGAGGGAATAGCAGAAGGTAGAGTATGCCCCCAAGGAAACCCTATACAAGCTAGAAGTTTAAAAAAGCCCATATTACTTACATTCAGTGTTGTACTCCACGAAAAAGCAATATCTTTTGAAATGACTATAACTAAAAGAGCAAATAGAAGTCCCACAGAGAAGAGTAAAGAGAAAAGTTGTAGCCTACTCATAAACATCCACTTTTTCAGTTCATCAGAAAAGAGAGTGTTAACAACATCTACCTTATCTCTAAATGAGAAAAAGTTTAAAACAGTTTCAATCCAATGCAGAGGGAAAAAGAGTGAAAGTGCATTGAAAACTGTTCCAGAACTTAGGAGTGAAACCATAGAGACAAGCATAGAGAGCAAAGGAATGAACATTGCAAAAAGAAGATAATAGATAACATTCACAGGAGCATGACCACTATAACTAAGTAGACCAAACCCAGCAATAAAACCAAAAATAAGTGAAAAGAGTCCTATAAAGTTACCCAAAATAGAAAGTTTCTGTAATATACTTAAACTCTCTAAAGTTTGTGTTTTTCTAAACTCATTCTTCTGCATCCATGCAAGTAGCATCTTTTTAGGATTTTGAAGTAAGGCTTCATGCTTGAGTGCAAAAAGTCTGTTCTCTTCATGTGTTCCCCTGTACTCATTTAAAAGTTCCAAGAGATTAAGATAGGATTTAATAGAAATTTTACTGTTTTTTATCTGCATATTTCGCTTTATGTTTTTAAATTATTATACCAAAATATAGTAGATAATAAAACAAATGGATTAAAAAACTATCGTCTTATTTCCATGTACAAAAACCCTGTCATTAAGCACAAAATTTAAAGCACGTGAAAGCACTATCTTCTCAACATCTCGTCCAGCTTTTTGCATATCACGCCACTCAAAACGGTGGTTTACAGGTATAACATCTTGAGCAATAATTGGTCCTTCATCCAAATCATCTGTCACAAAGTGTGCTGTAGCACCTATAATCTTCACTCCTCGCTCAAAAGCTTGTTTATAAGGATTCGCTCCTATAAATGCTGGTAAGAATGAGTGATGTATGTTGACTATTTGTTGTGGATAACGAGAGACAAATGAAGAGGTTAATATACGCATATATTTTGCTAAAACTATATAGTCAAACTCATGTTCATCTATCAGTTCAGAGACCTTCTCTTCATGCTCTTCCCTACTCATACCATCTGTAGGAACATGAAAAAATGGTATATCAAAACGACGTACCAACTGCTCTAAAACATCATGATTTGCGATGACAGCTTCTATATCTGCATCTAATTCACCTGCTTCATGGCGTATAAGTAT
>JALUKQ010000078.1:0-11633 GCA_027056485.1 Campylobacteraceae bacterium
GATAACGATGGAATCTTAGATATTGTAGAAGCAGGTGGAGAAGATGCTGATAATAATGGAAGAGTAGATGATGCAACAGATAGAGACAATGATGGTCTAGCTGATATTGTAGATAGAATGCCAACAACAGCCAACAGTGTAGATGATGCCATGAGTACGTTACCTGTTACCGATACAGATAGAGACAGTACACCTGACTTCCAAGATGTAGACTCAGACAATGATGGAATAGCCGATGCAATAGAAGCAGGTGTTCCAGCAGAAAATGTAGATACAAATGGAATGATAAAAGAGGCAGTAGTAGATGAAGATGGTATCCCAACCTCAGTAACAGCTGTGGCAACACCAAAAGATACTGATGGAGATAATGTACCAGACTATAGAGACCTTGATGCTGATAATGATGGAATCTTAGATGTAACAGAAGCAGGTGGAACCGATGCTAATGGTGATGGTGTTATTGATGAAGAGGGAACTCTTTTACCAACACTACCAGATAGTGATGGAAATGGAACCCCTGATGTAAGTGAACCAAATAACTCAAGATTACCAGCAGCTCTTGATACTGATGGTGATGGTGTGATTGATGATGCAACAGACAGCGATGGTGATGGTGTACCTGATATGCTTGATGGTACAAAAGAATCTTTTGCTACAGAAGCACTAGAAGATACAGATGCTGATGGAATACCTGATGTGTATGACCTAGATGATGATAATGATGGAATACCTGATTTAGTAGAAGAGAATGGTGAAGAGGGTAGAGATACTGATGGTGATGGAATTGTTGATACTAAAGATTTAGACTCAGATAATGATGGAATTTTAGATGTACGTGAAGCAGGTGGTGTAGACTTAGATAACAATGGTCGAGTAGACAGTGCTGTGGATATAGATAATGATGGTTTAGCTGATGTGGTTGATGCCAATCCTGAGAGTGCTGATACCCCAACAGATGCAGAAGAGGCACATACCATTACAACTCTGGCTGTACCAGATACAGACAGAGATGGAATCGCTGATTTTCAGGATATTGATGCTGATAATGATGGACTTTCAGACTTAAGTGAGTCGGGAACATCAGCAGATAATGATACTGATAATGATGGAATGGTAGATGGTGATGTAGATGAAAATGGTCTAACAACAACGATAGTTGCTGTAGCTTCTCCAACAGATACTGATAGAGATGGAACTCCTGATTTCCAAGATAGTGACTCAGATAATGATGGTCTTTTTGATGTAATAGAGGTTGAAGGAGTTGATGAAGATAAAGATGGCATGATAGATGATGTAGATACATTGCTTGACCCAACAATTTTACCTGATGAAGATGGAGATGATACTCCAGATTATCAAGAGTTTGATGTGGTGATTTTCCCTGATGTTATCTCTAATGTAGAGTTAAATACAACAGGAACCGTACCCGTATTAGCGAATGACCAAGTAGATGCTATTGATATTTCAACCCTACAGATTACAGGTACTAAGAACCCTGGAGAAAGTTTAGTGGTTGAAGGTGAAGGTATATGGAGCATCGAAAGTGATGGTTCTATCAGCTTTACACCAGAAGCAGACTTTGTTAATGACCCAGCAGACATTGCTTACTCTGTAGAAGACAAATATGGTGTTCGACGACCAGATGTGACTGTCACTGTTAACTATATTGCAAATGTACGGGAAGATGTAAAGGTTGGTAATTTGACTAAACCAGTAACGGTGAATGTATTGGCAAATGATAATGGTGATTTGGATGTTTCTACTGTAAAAATTGTTCTCCCTGAAGGATTTATGGCTAAACATCCAGATGCAGTACTCTCTGCAGATGGGAAGCTATTAAAAGTCCCAACTCAAGGTACATGGACAGTAAATCCAGACGGTACAATAACGTATATTGTTGAGAAAGATTCTCGTTATGTGAATCCTACTCCTATATCTTATAGTGTAAAAGATAAAAATGGTAATGAGTTATCTACTTCAACACTGATTACATTACGTAAAACCGTTGTTGCAGGAGTGGATGACCTTTCAGAGTGTCAAACATCAGATTCTGTACCTGTATTTACAAAAATAGGTCTAGGACTGTTAGCTATGATAGGTTCACTCTTTGGATTGTTCTTATTTAGAAAAGAAAAAAATAAAATATAAAGGATAGTAAATGAAAAAAACAACACTTTCGTTAATAGCACTCATTGCTTTAAGTAGCCAAAGTTATGCAGGGGGAGATATTCTCCCTGTAGAAGAGTATGAAGCAGAGAATATAGTAGTAGAGATTGAACCAGCTGTTACGGTAGTAGAGCCTGTTGTAAAAGAGGTAAAAGCACCTATCAAAGAAGAGCCAGTTACTCCTTTACCCGTAGCCTTGGTAGATGATTCTGAGTGGTATGTAGGAGTAGGTTTGGTAGCTGGACGTACTAAAAATATAAATTGTGAAGATATCACTTATGGAGCTATGGCAAAAGCAGGTTATGACTTTAACAAATATATTGGACTAGAAGCTCGTGGACTTCTTACCAATTGGGAGTATGAAGGTTCCAAGATTAAACACATCGGTGCTTTTGTGAAACCACAATACCCTATAGGTGAAGATATTAATCTGTATGGATTAGCAGGGTATGGAAAAACAACTACGTCTCATGTTCAAAATATTGATGAGACAGGTTTTGCTTATGGAGCAGGGCTTGAGTATGCTTTAAGTGAAGATATGAATATGTTTGTTGATTATGAGCGTTTGATTGATAAAAGTAATCTTCCTGATTTAGAAGCACTTTCTCTTGGGGTATCTTTCGATTTTTAAGACTTTAGAGCTATAATCCTCTCAATAAAGAAGAGGATTATAAAATGACTATATGGAAATACTTAGAAGAGAAACCGACACATCTTTTAGTAAAGTTTTATAAAGAAGATCATGGAGAAGGTGATTTTTTAGGTGATTTAGACGAAGAAATTATCAAAAAAATGATTTTAGAGATAAAGCCTGATATTAATGTAAATCAGGCTTATGGAACTTTGGCTTATTTTGGGATGTTACCTATTTTGGTGACAAGATAAAGTAGCTACCAAGTGCAAAAAGAGTAGCTAGAGTTACTCTCTTTATAATAACCCCTATATTATTCCCAATTTGACATGAGCTACACTGTTTATATTTTTTGGCTTCATATTGAGCATAGAAGAAAAATCCTATCATAAGAGCTATAATAGCTGGAAATATAATTTTATCTATATTGTAAATAGTATCTATAACCTCTTTAGAGAGATTGAAAAGAGGAGTAAATAGAGATAGTCCCATAACTAGTAGAAGCTTATTGGTAAAACTTACAAAGTAATCTTTTTTAGAGAACGTAGGGCAGATATCATCAACAGGCATAGGTGTTAACCCCCTATCAGCAAGGTGGTCAAGCATCTTTTCACGCTCTTTTTTCTCTAATTTATCGAGTAGGTTTCCTCCAAAGGTGTAGTCCATTTTTCTTTGAAGTGTAGAGGCTAGTTGTTTATCAGATATATCTCTGTGCTGTGCTTTTCCCTCTCTATCTTCATAGATAATCTTCATGTTCTCATCACGCTTAACAGTTATCTCAAGGTCAGGATAATAGGCTGTAGTCTCTTTTGAGTCAAAACTACCAGACTGAGTAAGCCCTCTAGGGTTAATGAGTTCCCAATACTCTTCCCCCTCTTTAATAATAATGATGTTGTAAGGGTAGGCTATCTGTATGGCAGCCATAGCATTCATATTATGTTCTTCCATGGTATCTTTCATATCTTGAAGAATGTCCCATAATGTATCATTAAATATACGTACATCAGTTGAAGTGCTGTTTATGCGTGGGTCAGGATATACTACTAATTTTTGTACCATTTGAAACCTTTAAAAATATTTGTGAAAGTTAATACGTTAACTATTAAGATTTAAAAAATATTTTGGGAGGTTAAAAGAGAGTTGGACAAGGTTTAGCCTTGTCCAATAGTGTTTTTGTAAAAGTCCTAGTGACTTTTCATAACAACAATAATCATTTTAATGTTGATATGTACAAATCTGATAAATTGCCAGATTACACATGTTCTAAAAAACTTTACCATTGGAGTTGGTACCATGGTTGTAAAGTTTTGGTCATATGGTTTAATTACATCTTCAAGTTTTTGCATATTGATTCCTTTGCTTTAATTATTTTTATATTTTAATACGACTAAAGTCCCTGATTACTCAGGAATTAAAGTCCAACCTGGCTTAAGTTTTGCTTTGTAGATAAACAGGTGGTGTAACACATGTTTAATCCAGTGTCCTGCAAGACCGATTTCACCAAATGTATAAGTTAAATCTCTTCCCAATCCTGGGTATGTTTCAAAGTCAGGAACAACAGGGTAAACAGTAAGTGCAGCAGCAGTACCGTCAGTTAGACCTTTACCAGCAGAAGCAACACATGCTGCACCCATTTTAGCCATAGAAGCTTTATGAAGTTCAGCACTTGGATTTTTAATAAGGTCACAAATAGAGTGAGCAACTGCTTTACCAATAATACCTGAAGGCATACCTGTTCTAGGTGGTGTAGGGAAAATTGGTGTTCCAGCTGGAGAGCTCATTGGTTTAGAAATTGGGTGTGGAGGAGCAAATGCAATACCACAAGCAAACATGTTTTTATACGTTGGATTTTGGTATGTTTCTGGCCAGTCTGAAGCTTTCCAGTTTGCATAGTCACCAGCATCATATTTTGCATCAACTTTCATAAATCCGTTTGGTGCAAAAATTGTATCTGTCATGTCTGAACCATCTTTTGCAACAGCAGTTAATCCAACACCAGCAAATGGAGGAATTAACATAGAGAAGTCAAACTCCTCTTCACCTGTAGAACCATCAAGAAGTTCATAGTGAACTTTACCTGCTTCTACTTTAGAAACGTGAGCTCCAATTAACCATGGAATGTCTCTTTCAGAGTAAAGTGATTCAGCAAATAGTCTAGATGATGCAGCGTAACCACCACGGTTCATGTGAAGACCACCGATTCCGAAGTCACCAAGGAAAGACTCATTTGAAATCCACTTAATGTCAACCATATCTCTTACACCAGCTTTTTTAGCTTCGTGTTCAATGTTGAAAATATATTCAAATGCAGCACCTTGACAGGTACACATACCATGACCAGTACCAATAAGAATTTTTTGTCTTTCACCAGCTTTAGCTTTGTCAAATACTTTTCTAAGCTCTTCATTTGCATGAACAGCATGGTCAGCTGTACATACAGAAACAGTATGCTCACCAAGAGTTGTACCTTCACCAAGACCTGGAGTTGCACCAAAGTTTAGTTTTGGTCCAGTTGCATTAATAAGGTAGTCATATGTAACTTCTTCAGTTTCACCAGCAGTTCCCTCTTTTGTAGACTCTATAGTAATATATGGAGTGTCACTATCAGCGTTTCCATCTGGGTGAATTGAAACAGCTTTTGCTTGTTTAAAGTCGATTCCAGCTTTTTCATAAACTGGTGCTAAAGGGAATACAACTTCCTCTTTTGTCATTTGACCAACACCAACCCAGATGTTTGATGGAATCCAGTTCCAGTTACTATTAGGTGTTACCACTACTACTTCGTGATCATTTCCTAGCCATTTTTTTGCAAATGTTGCTGCTGTATGTCCAGATACACCACCACCCATTATTACTAATCGTGCCATAGCTTTCCTTTGTTAAATTGATTTATTATGTTCTATTATAGGGGTAATAGTTTTAAATAAAAATTAAAAATACCTATTTCATGAATTTTATTTATTAAAAATACACAATTGTAGCTATTAATATAATTTATAATTATTTATATTATAAAAAATACTTTAAGTATTAACAAATAATATTATTTTGTGTTATTTTCTAATTGTAAATAAAAATTTTCTATAAAAAAAGATTTTTTAAATACAATGATGATTAGATATAATGACCCAATAAATTTATAAAGAGTAAATCCAATGAATCAATATCTTTTTAATATCCTATTATTAGTCTTTATGAGTCTAAATAGTTATGCTGATGTTTGGAATAGCCCTTACACTTTAGATAAGTCTAAAAAAGAGACTCTCTTTAGTTCTTTTTCTTTACCTTATAAACATTTAGACCCTGTAGTCTCTTACTCTAAAAGAGAGTTAATGATTATCTCTAATATTTATGAACCTGTTGTGGGCTATAATTATCTAAAACGTCCTTATATTTTAGAGCCTCTAACGTTAACAAGTATGCCCGAGATTATTTACTTAAATAAGCAGCAAGAGCAGGTGTATGAGGAGAGTAGTGAAGTTGCTTTCTCTCAGTATACTTTTCATCTTCGAGGGGATATTTTTTATCAAAATCATCCAGCATTTGCTTTAAGTAAAAAAGGTGATTATCTTTACCATCATGTAAGGCAAGAAGCGTTAGAAAAAATAAAAAGCTTAGATGATTTTCAAAAGCAGGGTAGTAGAAAATTAGTTGCATCTGATTATGCATATGCTATTAAACGTATGGCTGTTCGTCAAAATCACTCTCCTATTTTAGATATTATTCAAGAGTATGTAGTAGGGTTAGAGAGTTTTTCTAAGAAGATTACAAAAATTGCAAAAGAGCAGAAGAGTAAAGGTGAAGAGTTAAATCTTAGTAGCTATAAAATAGAAGGGGTAAAAGTTATAGATGATAGAACTTTTACTATTACATTAAAAGGGAAATACCCTCAGTTCCTATACTGGATGAGTATGAATTTTTTTGCTCCTATCCCTTGGGAAGCAGATATTTTTTATCAACAAAAAGGCTTAATTGCTAAAAACATTACACTCAATGAGTTTCCTGTTGGAACAGGAGCTTACTATTTGGCAGAGAACAACCCAAACAAAGAGCTTAGACTTGTGGCAAACCCTAATTATCATGATGCTTTTTATCCTACTTTAACTCAAAAAGAAGCAGAAGCCTCTCACATCTCTGCTGAGTTGCTAAAAGATGCAGGTAGAAAACTTCCTTTTATTAAAGAGATAATTTACTCATTAGAAAAAGAGAGTATTCCTCTTTGGAATAAGTTTTTACAAGGTTATTATGATGCATCAGGTATTAGCTCTTCAGCATTTGACCAAGCGATACAGGTTTCAAGTGTGGGTGATATGGGCTTAAGTGAAGAGATGAAAGAACGAGGTATTCAACTTAAAGCATTTATAGAACCAAGTATCTTTTACTTAGCATTTAATATGGTTGACCCTATTGTGGGTGGTTATTCTTCTTCAGCTAAAAAATTACGTCAAGCCATTAGCATTGCTCAAAATGAAGAGGAGTATATAAGTATCTTTACCAATGAACGAGGAGTTGCTGCACAGAGTCCTATCCCACCTCAGATATTTGGTCACCTAGAGGGTAAAGAGGGGTGTAACCTATATGTTTACAATTGGATTAATGGAAAATGTGTTAGAAAATCATTAGATGAAGCAAAGCAACTTTTATCAGAGGCAGGTTATCCCAATGGTATCTCCAAAGAGACAGGAAAAGCCTTAACTCTTAACTATGACACCACAGCTTCTGGTCCTGATGATAAGGCTTTGATGGATTGGCGACGTAAACAGTTTGCTAAGTTAGGTATTCAGTTGGTAATTCGAGGTACAGACTACAACCGTTTTCAAGACAAGGTACGCAAAGGAAAAACTCAACTCTTCTCTTGGGGCTGGAGTGCAGACTATCCTGACCCTGAGAACTTTCTGTTTTTACTCTATGGAGCCAACTCAGCTGTAACAACCAATGGAGCAGGAGTTAACTCTGCTAACTATAATAATCCTAAATACAACAAGTTATTTGAAGAGATAAAAAGTATGAAAAATTCACCCAAACGTTTAGAGAAGATAAAAGAGATGATAGCTATAGCTCAAGCAGATGCCCCATGGGTTTGGGGTATGCACCCTAAATCAATGGCACTCCACCATGCTTGGTTCTCCAATGTTTTACCAAATGCAATGAGTGATGATACTCTAAAGTACAAACGGATAGATGGAGAGCTTCGCGTTAAAAAACAAGAAGAGTGGAATCAGCCTGTGCTATTACCGTTGATATTACTTTTTTTGTTTCCTATTTTAATGGCTTATCCACTTTATAGGGCGTATCAGTCGAGACAAAAAGCTGTTATAAAGGAGGAGAAATAGATGTTAAGCTATGTTATTAAACGTATACTCTATGCAATACCAATCTTAATAGGAGTAAACCTCATAACTTTTATGCTCTTTTTTACTATTAATACTCCTGATGATATGGCACGGTCTCAACTAGGAGCTAAAAGGGTGACAGCAGAGATGATAGAAGCATGGAAAGTAGATAAAGGGTATGATAAACCTCTTTTTATCAATGAAAAAGCAGAGGGACTTGCTGTGGTGACTGATACACTTTTTGTAAAAGAATCACTTAAACTCTTTACTTTTGACTTTGGTTTTTCAGATGCCAATCGAAATATTGGAGAAGATATTAAAGAGCGTATGGTTCCTTCGCTTGCTATTGCTTTGCCTACATTTATGATTGCTTTGGTGACCAATATTTCGTTGGCATTACTCTTGGTACTATTTAGAGGTTCAGCACTTGACACTAGTATGATGGTGGTTGCTGTTATGATAATGTCAGTTTCTGGTCTCTTCTACATTATCGCTGGGCAGGTCATCTTCTCGAAAATGTGGCACTGGGTTCCCATCTCAGGTTATGCTTCTGGTTGGGAAGGGGTGAAGTTTGTCATCTTACCTGTGCTTATAGGGGTTTTTTCAGGAATCGGTGCAGGAGTGCGTTGGTACAGAAGTATATTTTTAGAGCAGATAAACCAAGACTATGTTAGAACAGCAAGAGCCAAAGGTTTGTCAGAACTAAAAGTTCTATTTGGTCATGTCTTAGGTAATGGTATGTTACCTATCTTAACAGGTGTGGTAGTAGTCATTCCTCAACTCTTTATGGGAAGTCTTATTATGGAGTCATTCTTTGGAATCCCTGGGCTTGGAAGCTACACCATAGATGCCATTAACGCACAAGATTTTGCGATTGTAAAAGCGATGGTTTTTTTGGGGTCGGTGCTTTATATTGTTGGGTTGATTTTGACGGATATATCTTATACTTTATTTGACCCGAGGGTTAAGTTGGGGGCTTGAGTTTAAAGTGGACTTTAAACTTTTTGGTATTTTTTTAAAGTGGACTTTAAAATTGTAGGGTGCTGTTTTCAACGCACCGTTAAATGAAATTTGCATAGAGGGAAGTTTTACCGAAAGGCTTAAAATCTGCGATATAATATAATCAATAAAAAATAGGGAAGAATTTAATATGACAAATCAAAAATTAATGACTTTTTTAAAAGAAATGAGTAATGAATTAGATGAGATTTGGAATTCAGACTTTTATGTTGAAGATGAATACTTTAATAATTTTAAAAATAATATAGCTTCTAAACTACAAGGTACTTATCAAATTAAAACTAAGCGAATAGATTCATTAACCTCTGAAACTTATCCAAAGTTAAAAACTATTTTAAGAGATACATACTTTAAATATAACATAAATAAAAAAAAGAATAAAGAGAATATTGAAAGAGAAAAACTTTTAAAGGCACGAGAAGGAAATATTGACTTTGAATTAGAATTAGCAAAAATGATTACGGGTGATAATACATGTTTTCCTTATCGGTCATCATCTTACTTAACAGATTTTTTTCAAAATCTTGGATATAACTTTACTCATAGTGGTGAAACAAGAAAAGAGTGGGTAAAAGATAAATTAGAAGCGTTAAATATTATAGAAATTCATGATTTATTATCTCATGGTTTATTTATGAAAAAATATTATAAAAAACATGTTGATAAACTAAATTTAGAGACTGAAGTATTACCACTTGAATACAGGACAATAATAAATATAGATTCCTTTTTTAATGAAGCAAAAAAAGAATTTGAACAGTTTATCAAAGATTCTATGGTGGCGAATAAACCTTTTGATTTATCAAATATATTAGATATGAATGTAAATATAGAGCTTTTATTTGATAGTAAAGCAAATACAAAAGATAAGGAACTTAATAAACTTATAGAAGAAGCAAAAGATAGGTTTATATCAGATGATAAGCAGATAGGTATTGAAAAGCTTTGGGGTGCTTTTGAACGATTAAAAACATATTTTGATAACGGAAAGAAAAAAAAGCAATCAGCTGATAAAGTCTTAGAAATCATTTCTGAAAGTTTTGATAAAGAGTTTCTAGAAAATGAATTTAAAAATTTGACAAAAATTGGAAATAATTATCGTATTCGTCATCATGAAACCGATAAGAATGAGTTAAATAGTAAACATATTAACTATTTCTTTTTTAGAATGATGACCTTAATTGATTTATGTTTAATGTATTTGAATGAAGAAGAAAATTTTGATAATTAATGAAACCCTAGTAGGTCGGGATGTCCTCTTCCCGACATCTGTTTATGTCACCAATAAATTTTATCGTTCAATAGAAACTTTATATGCTAATGTTTTTTATTTGTATGGGCTTTTTCTTTATACCTGTTTTTGTCGGGAAGAGGACATCCCGACCTACGGGTGTTTAAGCCTTTCGGCGAGATTTTATTTTATGCAAATTTTATTTAACGGTGCGTTGGAAAACAGCACCCTACAGATTTTTATTCAATCAAAAACAATACCTATTAGATACGGATATAATAACAAATAAAAGAGAGATAAATCATTATGAAAAATGACCTATTTTATATATTAGACACAACAAAAAGAGAGACAATATGACCTTAACATTCCTATGGACAGACCTAATGGTCTGGATTTTAATATTTGCTTTAGTAGCATGGGGTTTTGTTATCTCTCGTTCACCACAAGTACAACAGCAGTGGAGGGCGATTTTTAAGTCCTCTGTTGCGATGATTTCATCGATGATTTTGCTGGTTTATCTTATGTTCGCATTGATAGACTCGGTACACTTTAAAGAGGCAAACCAAGGAGAGATGGTGAGTCTGCTTGATATGGCTTTTGAGCATCGTATTAAAGAGACAGAACGAACCTATTCAGCTCCTTTTGCTACAGTGGAGTATGCTAAGTCATTGGTAGTAGAAGATGGAGTGAGTAAGCAGGTTAATTTAGCACTAAAGCATGTAGAGGGTGGTTCTATTTTACTCTCATCACTTACTGCTATGATGGTTGGTGTTGGTTTGAGTTTTTTGTTAGTTTTGTTACATGTTTTATGGCGAAAAGCAAAAGGTTTTAGAGAAGAGATTCCTTGGAATAGTGCTTATGTTACGTTGACCGTGATAATTGTTACATTCACATGGCTCTATATGTTAAGTTTTAACTATCATGTTCTAGGAACAGATAAGGTAGGGGGAGATGTGCTTTATCAAAGTCTAAAGAGTATACGGACAGGAGTTTTAATAGGTATCTTGACCACGTTAATCACTTTGCCAGTGGCTATAATGTTAGGAGTAAGTGCAGGACTTTTTAGAGGGTGGATAGATGATGTGATTCAATACATCTACACTACTTTAAATTCCATTCCTGGAGTTCTGCTCATCGCTGCTGCTGTGTTGCTAATGCAGGTGATTATGGACAATAATCCTCAATGGTTTAGCACTACTGGGGAGCGTTCAGATGTAAGACTTCTATTTTTAGTGCTAATTCTTGGAAT
>JALUKQ010000078.1:11733-22929 GCA_027056485.1 Campylobacteraceae bacterium
GATAGTTCTCTTTTTTCTATCTCTGAATTCGATATGCAAAAGGTTCGTGGTCGAAAGATTGCGATGATATTTCAAGAGCCTATGACGGCACTAAATCCTGTCATGACTATAGGGGAGCAGGTAGCTGAAGTGATTCGTTTGCATCTTGATTTGAGTGAAAAAGAGATAAAACAAAAAGTAGTAGAGTTATTTGAAGAGGTGGCGTTGCCAAATGCTTTGGAGCGTTATGGTTGGTATCCTCATCAGCTTTCTGGTGGGCAGAAACAGAGGGTTATGATAGCCATGGCATTGGCTTGTGAACCAGAACTTCTTATAGCAGATGAACCTACTACTGCGTTGGATGTGACGATTCAAGCACAAGTTTTAGCATTGCTGAAAGAGATACAAAAAAAACGTGAACTCTCTATTTTGTTTATTACCCATGACATGGGGGTGGTGGCTCAGATGGCAGATACCATTGCTGTGATGCGATATGGGGAATTGTTGGAGGTAGCAGCACGAGATAGTTTTTTTGAGAATCCAACTCACCCTTATACTCAAGCTCTTTTAAAAGATGCTCTTCCTTCAACAGAAGCAAAAGCTTCTAATAAAGAGAGAAGTGGGCTTCTAAAAATAGAGAATTTAAAGGTTCATTTTCCTATAAAAAAAGGTTTTTTTAAAAGAACAGTGGGGCATACGAAGGCTGTAGATGGTGTGACATTGAGCATTCCAAAAGGTAGAACTTTAGCACTGGTTGGTGAATCAGGGTCAGGTAAGAGCAGTATTGGGACAGCTATTTTACGACTTATTGATGCTACTGCTGGGAGTATCTTTTTTGAAGGTGTTGACCTTGTGAAACTTTCACAAAAAGAGCTACTCTCTTATAGAAGGAAAATTCAGATTATTTTTCAAGACCCGTACTCGGCACTTAATCCCCGTATGACGATAGGTGAGATTATTCGTGAGGGGATGGTGAGTTTAAAGGTGGGGGAGCAGAAAAAAGAGCTGCAAGATAAAAATATTAAAGCCTTGTTGGTAAAAGTGGGACTAGAAGAGGAGCATTTCTACCGTTATCCTCACGAGTTTTCAGGGGGACAGCGACAGCGTATTGGGATTGCTCGTGCTTTGGCTGTGGAACCAGAGCTGATTATTTGTGATGAACCAACTTCTGCTTTAGATGTAACTGTCAGAGCTCAAGTTTTAGAGCTTCTAAAAGAGTTACAACTAGAGAGAGGACTCTCTTACCTTTTTATTACTCATGATTTGTCAATTATACGAACCATCGCTGATGAGGTGGCTGTAATGCGAGAGGGTAAGATAGTTGAGTATGGAGTAGTAGATGAGGTGATGAATAATCCTCAACATACTTACACTCAAAAACTTTTGGATTCAGCTCCAAAATTACCAACCATAAAGAAATAAAAAATAAATAGAAAAGAGAAAAATGAAACCAGTAATA
The DNA here is from genome assembly GCA_027056485.1 of Campylobacteraceae bacterium. GTDB lineage: Bacteria > Campylobacterota > Campylobacteria > Campylobacterales > Sulfurovaceae > UBA1140. Next base: position 13,172 of record JALUKQ010000078.1, read on the forward strand.
CTATTTGATTTAGATGGAACAGTGATTGACTCAACCGAGGCTATTTTAGATGGCTTTCGGGTGGCTTTTGAGACTTTTGGAGGGGGTGTACCTTCTGATGAACTTATAAAAAATGAGATTGGGCATACTTTGGAAGATATGTTTTTAACTTTAGGGGTTGAATCCTCTAAGGTAGATGAGCATGTTCATGCCTATAAGATGCATTATCGAGTTATCTCTTGTGAGAAGACCATTTTACTTGATGGAGCAAGAGAAGCAATTGAGTTGGCGAGTGACTTTGCTACTTTAGGTGTGGTGACGACTAAAACAGGTGAATATTCACAAATATTATTAGAACATATGGAGTTGATGAAATATTTTGATGTTCTTATAGGGCGTGAACATGTAACGTACCCAAAACCCCATGCAGAACCCATATTAAAAGCTTTAATGAAGTTAGAACATGATAGAAATAATACATGGATGATTGGTGACACTTGCATGGATATGATAGCTGCTAAAAATGCAGAAGTAAACAGTATAGCTGTTACTTCTGGGTATGGAACAGCTGAAAAGTTACAAAAATGCTCGGATATCATTCACGAAACTGTACTCGAAGCAGTCAATTTCATTCAAAAATGTGATGAAAATTATAAATAGTGGATAGAAACTATACACTCGTAGAAGATTATAATTTTTTTTACTAAGTATGAACACCGTTTAAGAGAGGTGAGATTACAATACTTCATTACAGATAAAAAATATAGGAGAAGTCATGACAGAAATTAGATGGCACAGCCGTGCTGGTCAGGGTGCCGTATCTGGTGCTAAAGGTTTAGGAGATGTTGTAGCAACTACTGGTAAAGAGGTTCAAGCCTTTGCACTTTATGGTTCTGCAAAAAGAGGGGCTGCTCTAAGAGCCTATAACAGAATTTCAGATGAACAAATTTTTAATCATGCAAAATTTATGAACCCTGACTTTGTATTGGTAATTGACCCTGCATTGGCATTTACGGATAGTATTGAAGAAAATGAAAAAGAGTCAACAAAGTACATTATTACTACACACCTTTCTAAAGAGGAGTTGATTGCTGGAATTCCTGCACTTCAAGGTAAAGAGGATAGAGTATTTATTGCTGATTGTGTTCAGATTTCTCTTGATGAGATTGGACGTTCAATGCCAAATGCACCAATGCTAGGAGCTTTTGTAAAGATTTCTGGTATGTTTGAGCTGGATTATTTTTTAGATAGCATGAAAAGAGTATTGGCTAAATTTCCTCAAAAAATTATTGATGGAAATATGAAAGCTATCACTCGTGCATATAATGAAGTTAACTAGGAAGGGGTAGAGAATGTCAGTAGAATCACAAGATTTAAATTTATGTGCTAACGATAACAGAGGTCAGCTTCAACTTGGAGCTGGGTCTGGATTAGTAGGTTGGGATGAGGTAACACAAGGTACTGTTCTTACTTCATTTGAGGGAGATGCTACAGGTATAGCGAATAAAAAAGCAGAAGAGAGATTGTACTCTGATTTTAACTCATATACAGCGTCAGTTGCTTCATGGAGAGTTAATAAACCTGTATTTAACAGGGACATCTGTATTGATTGTCAAAATTGTTGGGTATGGTGTCCAGATTCATCTATCTTGTCAAGAGATAAGCAGATGTTAGGAATTGATTATGACCACTGTAAAGGGTGTGAGGTTTGTGTGGAAGTATGTCCTACCAATCCTAAATCACTTTTAATGTTTAATGAACATGCAGACTTAGATGAGTCATTAGCAGCATGGCCAGAAAAAAAGAAAAAAGCGAAAAAAAGTGAGGAAGCGTAATGGCAGTAAAATTTGATTTAAATGAAAGAGAAGTTTGGGATGGTAACTACGCTGCCTCTCAAGCTTTAAGACAAGCAGATGTTGATGTTGTTGTGGCTTACCCAATTACCCCATCAACTCCAATTGTTGAAAACTATGGTGCTTATGTAGGAAACGGTTTCATTGATGGCGAATTCGTAATGGTCGAGTCAGAGCATGCTGCAATGTCAGGGTGTATTGGTGCTTCAGCTGCTGGTGGGCGTGTATCAACAGCAACTTCTTCTCAAGGTTTTGCATTGATGGCAGAGGTTCTCTACCAAGCATCTGGTATGCGACTTCCAATTGTACTTAATGTTGTAAACAGAGCATTGGCTTCTCCACTGAACGTACGTGGTGACCATGCTGATATGTATTTAGGACGTGATGCTGGTTGGATTCAATTTGGTGCATTTAATGCTCAAGAGGCTTACGATTTGGCACTATGTGCATTTAAAGTGGCTGAAAATCATTCAGTAAGACTTCCTGTGATGGTTCACCAAGATGGATTTATTACTTCACATACAGCACAAAATGTTTATCCATTAACAGATGAGAAAGCAAAAGCATTTGTTGGCGATTTTGTTCCTGTAGATGATATGCTTGACTTTTCTCGACCTGTTACTTATGGTGCACAAACTGAAGAAGATTGGCACTTTGAGCATAAAGCTAAACAACACAAAGCAATTATGGATTCTATGCCAATTATTGATGATGTGTTTGCAGAGTTCAAAGAGCTTACAGGACGTGAGTATAACAGAGTAGAATCTTACGATATGGAAGATGCAGATGTTGTTATTATCGGTCTTGGTACAACAGTTGAAACAGCACGTGTTGCTGCTAAAAATATGAGAGAAAAAGGTGTTAAAGCTGGTGTTGTTGCAATTAGATGTTTCAGACCTTTCCCTTATGAGGAAGTAAGAGAAGCACTTAAAGATGCTAAAGCAATTGCTGTTACTGACCGTTCGTCTCCAGGTGGAGCAATGGGAGCATTCTTTAACGAAGTATCAGCAGCAATGTATACATCGGTAAATAGACCACTGGTAACAGGATTTGTTTATGGTCTTGGTGGACGTGACTTCTCAATTGAAGAAGCAGAAAGAATTTTTGCAGAGCAACAAGCACACGCTGATGCTGGGCATATTACAACAGACATCCAACAGTTCTCTGGTCTTAGAGGACCAAAACTTGGATTCTTTAAAACGGCAAGGGGGTAAGATATGGCAATTACATCAATTAAGAACTTAAAAGAGTTCTCTACAAATAATGATAGATTTGAGGGTGCACACACTCTCTGTCCAGGTTGTGCTCACTCTATGATTGTTAGAGAGCTTATGAACTGTACAGATGATAACTTGGTTATCTCTTCAAATACAGGTTGTTTAGAAGTTTCAACAGCTGTATATCCATTTACATCATGGGATACCTCTTGGATTCATATTGGGTTTGAAAATGCTGCTACTTCAGTTACTGCTGCACAAGTAATGCACAAAGTAAGAAAGAAAAAAGGTACACTAAAAGACAATGATGCTCCAGTTAAATTTGTAGCATTTGGTGGTGACGGTTCTACTTTCGATATTGGTTTCCAGTGGCTTTCAGGAGCAATGGAGAGAGGTCATGACTTTACGTATATCTGTCTTGATAATGAAAACTATGCAAACACAGGTGGACAACGTTCATCAGCTACACCAGTAGGAGCACATACTTCAACAGCACAAGCTGGAACACACTCTTATGGTAAGAAGCAAAAGAAGAAAGATATTGTATCTATTATGGCTGCTCATGGTTCTCCTTATGTTGCACAACTTGCACCAAATAAGTGGAAGTCAATGGCAAAAGGTTTCCAAAAAGCTTTAGAAGTTGAAGGTCCATGTTTCATTAACACTGTATCTCCATGTTGTACAGAGTGGAAATTTGACCCAAAAGATACCATTAATCTTACAGACTTGGCAACTGATTCACTAATGTTCCCAATCTATGAGATTATTGATTCTCATGAGTTAAATATTCTTTACCGACCAAAAAATATCATCTCTGTAGAAGAGTATATGGCAGCTCAAGGGCGTTATAAACACCTATTTAAACCACAATACAGACATATTATTGATGAAGTTCAAAAAGATATTGATGCTAAGTGGGACTTACTACAAAGAAGAGAAGAAGCTAGGCTTTAATCTTTATCTAAAAATAATAATTGAACGAAAATTTCGTTCAATTATTTTAATCGTTATATCTTACTTTTAACTCTTCTTATAATTTATATTTCATCTACTTTTCTTCAATATATAATCTTTAATCAAGATAATTATAATTAAAAATCATTATTAATATCTATATATTATTATAAATTTATTGTTTTATTATATTATATTTTTATCTTATTTGTTTACTTAGGCATTATATTATGGTATTATAAGAGTAAAAAATAGTTACAATTAAAACTTAAGTGTAATAAAGGTTAGCAGATGAGTAGACTAGTTAAGCCTATTGAATATGCAAAGGCACAGGGAATATCACGTCAAGCAGTTTATGCAAAAATTAAAAAAGGTCTTTTGTTATCGAAAACTGTAGACGGGAAAATTTATATTGTGTTAGAAGAGGAGTTAAAATCAAAAACTGATAATAACACTTCTACAGATCAAGATACAAACGCTCCTCATCTTATAGATGTAAAAGAACTTTTAAATTCAAAAGAACAAACTATTACTGTTTTAAAAGAGAGTATTACTGATTTAAAACAGACCAATACTGAAATAAATACAACCTTACGTGGTGAAATAGAACTACTCAAACAAGTTTTTACAGAGATGCGTAATCTTTATGTAAAACAGGTTGACTATATGAACACAGAAAAAAAGCTAGAGTTAGAAAATAAAATTTCTGCTAATATTACTAATGGACCTATCTATGATGATGTGGTCTCAGTTGATGAAATACCAAATGATGGAGAGGAGTGTTGGATAACACTTTCTGAATTTTTAGAACGTTCTAATATTACTAAAGAGAAGAAAAAAAATAAGATAGCAAATAGACTTAAAAAAGCATATAAATTAAAGGATAAACGCGTAAAAATAGAAAACAGTGAGATATTCTTGAGTTGTTATCATTTTTATGAGGATATACTGAAGAAGTAGTATATCTCTTCTATTCTCATATCTTTTTCATTTTTTTACAATATACTTATAATAATTTTATTTAGGAATATTATATGTATAAAATCGTACTCTCTTTATCTCTCTCAACTCTTTTTTTATCAGCAGGGGTAGTGGTTCCTGATGACTATGTAATTGCTGATGATGAAAAACTCTCTTATGTTTACTCTGATGAATATGCTGGAATGATGTCCGATATGAAGATGTATCAAGAGCAGATAGTCAATGAGTATGAGAAAGAGTATGGTTTTAAACTTGATGATAAACTCTATGTGGGGTTGGCTTCACAAAAGAACCAAATAGCCAATGGCTTCTCTACACAGATTCCTTTTAACTCACAGCTTTTTTATGGAGCTGGTTCTGGAATGGTTGACTACTTTTGTACCACATCATGGTTAAAGACTTTGGTGATTCATGAGACAGCACATAACTTTCAGTTAAATCCTAAAGAGAATGGCTTATCACGTGTAAGCCATAAGATTTTAGGAAACACACCCTTTAGTATGCTCGGTATTTTACCTCTTTTCCCTATTCCTAATATTACCGAGAGTTCATTTGTATTGGAAGGGAATGCTGTTATGAATGAGTCACGCCATGGCAATGGTGGGCGACTCTTTTCAGGTTATGCCTTAGCAGAGGTTGTGGCATTGGCTAAAGCAGGGAAGATTCGACCAGAACTTATGTATAACGCTACGTTAGAGTTTCCCTATGGTGAGAAGTTTTACTTGGTGGGTGGGTTTTTTCAACAGTTTTTGGTTAAAAAATATGGCATAGAAAAGGTCAATGGTTATTTTAAACGATATGCAACTCAACCTTTTCCATTTTTTACCAACAGGATGTTTAAAGAGCAGTATGGAAAAAATTTTGAAGAGCTTTTATCAGAGTTTGTCAAAGAGCTAAAAAATAAACATGCTAATGCTAAAGTAACAAAAGGAGAAGTGGTTATACAAAGTCAGCTCTTTACCCCTTTAAATGCAACAGATGATGAGATATATACTCTAATAGGAGATAGAAAGTCAGCTCCTAAAATATTGGTTTTAGACAAACAGAGTGAAGCAGTGCGTACTATAGAGGGTTCATGGAGAGTAGGGGAGATTTTTAAACGAAATGGTGAATATGTTGTTCAGAGTGAAGCCAAAACAAGCCCTAGCAGAATAGAGATGGGACTTTTTCATGAAGATGGTACTTTGGTAACAGGGGAAGGTTCAAAGGTTGTTCAAGGTTTTAAGCCTAATGGAGAAGAGGTCTACTTTGATGTCAATGCATCTTTAGAAAACCCTCATGTTTATGTTGATGGTACATTTTATGCACAAAGTCACTCTTCTGTTTATGTGGACAAAAAGGGTGACCTCTACTACTTTAAACAAGAGGGTGAAAAACGGATACTCTGTAAAAACAAAACAGCACTTTTTGACTATGAGGGGCATTATGGTTTTGTGACTGATGTCGATAAAAATGGAGCTGTTTACTTTATAGCCTCTAGTAAGCATGGAAGTACAGTTTATGAGTTTGTTGATGGGAAAATAAAACGTGTAACGCAGGGTGATGATGTTGTAGAGTTTAAAATTATAGATGAACATCAGGCTTTGGTTGCTACTGTTGGGGTAGATGGGTATGCGTATAGGGTTATAAGGTTGGAGGGTCATAATGCCAATGTTGACCGACCATATAATGCCAAGATTGATAAAGGTGCGTTAGAAAACGGCACCCTACGGAGAACCAATTTTGCTAGAGATGGTAAATCTATAAATTCAAAACCTTATAATCCTTTAACGCAGTTACAGTATAGTTCACTTAATCAAGCTACAAGCTATGGGGATTATGAAGGGTTTGGAGTAGATATTCGAGCCAATTTTTTTGACCCTTTAATGCAAAACTCACTCTCTGCGATTCTCTCTTATAATAAACGAAGAGTGCTTGGAGGTCTAAGCTATGATAACCAAGCCCATCAGCTTGAGTTTGGAGGAGCTGTTTATGGGGTGAAGCATGATGAAAGTGTCATTCAAACAGATAAAGAGCGTGATTATGGGTATGAAGCTTATCTGAATTTACCATTTTTAGCCACTGGGTATTGGAGAGCCAATGCCTCTTTGGCATACACCAAAGCTTATGATAATATTTATAGAGAGCCGTTAACCCTTTCTATGGATATATCTAACCATAAACAGTATGGTTTAAGTAAATATGCCAATGAGTTAAATGCCCTCTCTGTGTTTGCTACGAAAGATAGAGAGAGTAATATTTGGGGTGCAGATTATATATTTAAACATGATTTACCTTGGCAAAGTTATGTGGGGATAAAAGGAAAATATGTCAAAAGTGATGAGGTTAATCCTCTTAGTGAAAAAGGGGTAGAGATACGTGATGGTTTCTCCTCTTTACAATCAGACCAAGCTACCTTGAACATGCCAAGCATAGAAAGAACAGCGTATGCTAAAGAGGCAAAAATGGCAGAGTTGAGTTTGGCAAAAGTGTTTGATGGGTCACTCTATTTTTACTCTTTTCCTCTCTCTTTGCAACGGGAAAGTTTTTATCTGAAACAGAGACTTTATGATATAGATTTTACCGAGAGTATAAATAGGCAATACAATGAAAGTACAGTAGGGTTAGAGTTAGATTTACTCTTTTTACATAAAGCAACCATTCCTTTAAATATAGAGTGGATTTATAATGAAGATGTTCAAGATAAAGAGCAGATAAGATTTATGTTTGGTGCAGCTTTTTAAAAACATACTCTTTTAATAAAATATTAGTATAATATTTTATGCTAAGATTTAAAAATAAAAAAATAACCATTCTTTCAGGTGGTTCTGCCATTAAAGATATAATGTTTGAGTTGCTTACCTACTCCAAAAACATTACTCGTGTAGTGCCAAGCACGGACAATGGAGCTTCATCACAAGAGCTACGACTCTGTTGTGATATATTGTCAGTAGGTGACATACGTCAATCTATAGCCATGTCAATACCCCATACACAACAGAACAAACAGTTGGTAAAGTTTATAAACTGGAGATTTCCTGTTAAAAAATATATTTTTATAGATGAACTAGGAAAGTTGATTTCAGATAAAAATAGTGTTTTATATCAACTTAGTGATGGTTTGGAGATTCAAAAAGAGCTTTTTGAGTATCTGTTTTTATTTTTAGAAAAAGTAGATAGTCTCAATCTATCTAATGGAAGTATTGGAAACTTTATTTTGGTTGCTGCTTATTTTAAACATAATTATGACTGGAATGAAGCCATAAAAGAGTTAGAGAAACTCTTTAGCTGTAGTTCAAAATCTCTACCTATCTATTTACATAATCAATATCACCTCAAAGCAAATTTTTATAATGGCACAGTTATTTGTGGGGAGAGTGAGATAAGTGCATTTGGAGCGAAGAGTAATAAAGAGATAGCCTCTTTAGAAATTTGTCAATTAAAAGATGAAAAGTTTTTAGATGTTAATCCTCAAGTCAACCCTAAAGTGCTAAGTAGTGTTAATGAGTCGGAGTTAATAATCTTTAGTCCAGGTAGTTTTTTTACAAGTATTTTACCTCATTTGATTAATGATGAGCTTCCCTTGGCTTTGGTTAATAATAAAAAAGCAAAAAAAGTATTTTTAGTTAATCTTGTACAAGACAGTGAAACTACAAGTTTTACAGCTGAAGATATAATGCAAATCATCGAGGGGGTAGCTCAAAAAAGAGGTTATAAGTTAAGTGATTTTATAACCGATATAATTATTAATAACCATTATAATCAAGTTTCATTTTTTAATAGTAAACAGCAGAAACAACGCTATATACAGATGGGTAACTTAGAGAAGTATAAAGATGAGGGTATCAATATAATTATAGAAAATTTAGAAGACCCTTGGAAACGAGGAGAGTTTGATGCACAAGAGGTTGGTAGGGTATTATTAGGATTATAGGAGATTGGACTTTAGTCCAAGTTATTTATGGGACTAAAGTCCCGACTCCTATTTTGGGATTGATTAAATCTCAATCCCTCTAATAATAAAGAATATAAGTGCAGAAAGTGTAGCAGCAGCAGGAACAGTAATAACCCATGCAGCGACAATTTTTTGTACCATACCACGTTTTACATAGGTATCTTTAACAGCTCTTTTTAAAACTTTTGTTTTTTTCTTTTCATATTTAATGGTTTCAAAAAGTTCTAATTTTTGTTGAGCATCATCACCCATTGTATTTAGCTTATCTTTAAGTGCTTGTAATTTTTCACGTTGTTTCTCTAAAGCAACACGTTTTTCATCTGTACCTTTTCTGTCCATCCACTCTCGTAAGAAACCAACACCAAATACACCACCTACAGCGATGTGTGTAGATGAAACAGGAAGACCAAGTTGAGAAGCGATAACGACAGTAATGGCAGCAGCCATCATAATAGAAAAGGCTCTCATTGGATCTAGGTCAGTGATTTCTGAACCAACAGTTTTAATAAGTCTTGGACCAAAAAGAGCAAGACCAACAGAGATACCTACACCCCCAGTAACCATAACCCATAATGGAATAGCTGCTTTATCAGAGATGGTAGCATGCGAAAGAGAGTCATAAATGGCTGCAAGAGGTCCAACTGCATTGGCAACATCATTTGCACCATGAGCAAAACTTAACATTGCAGCAGCAAAAATAAGTGGAATAGTAAATAGAGTATTAATAGCAGCTCTGTCATTTTTAAGGTTTGCAATTTTAGAGCTTATTCTAGGTTTAACAAGCATGTACGTTATAATCGCACCAATAAGACCAAATGAGGCAGCAACACCAATGGTTGG
>JALUKQ010000078.1:23029-28661 GCA_027056485.1 Campylobacteraceae bacterium
ATAGAGTATTAATAGCAGCTCTGTCATTTTTAAGGTTTGCAATTTTAGAGCTTATTCTAGGTTTAACAAGCATGTACGTTATAATCGCACCAATAAGACCAAATGAGGCAGCAACACCAATGGTTGGCTTTTTTGCTTCTGGTAAGAATGGTAAAAAGTTTAAAACATCACTCCAAATGTGTTTGAATCCTTTAAGTGTCAAGTAAGTTAAAAATGCCCATGCCATAACAGCAACTAAGATAGGTACAATCTTTTTAGCAGCACTAAGTCGGTCATCTTGATGTAAGATTTGTGACTTAATAATGTAAAGAAAAGCAGCAGCAATGAGACCCCCAAGCAGAGGAGAGATAATCCATGAAGCAGCAATTTTACCCATGGTTCCCCATGAAACAATGGCAAAACCACCAGCTGCAATACCTGCACCCATAACCCCACCAACAATAGAGTGTGTAGTTGACACTGGAGCTTTAAGCCATGTAGCCAAAGTTAACCATAGTGCAGCCGATAGAAGAGCAGCAGCCATGGCATAAACAAACATCATTGGGTCACCTGCAAAAGCTACAGGGTCAATAATGCCTTTTTTAATGGTTCCAACAACATCTCCACCTGCAAGTAAGGCTCCACTTGCTTCAAAAATAGAAGCGACAATGACAGCTCCACCAATGGTTAAAGCTCCAGCTCCAACGGCTGGTCCTACGTTGTTTGCAACATCATTGGCTCCAATATTCATCGCCATATAGGCTCCAAATATAGCAGCTAATGTTAGAAAGTTTACATTTGGGATATCAGAAAATGCTGATTGTACGTAGAAGGCTACGGCTATGGCAAAAACTGCTCCAAGTATTGTTTTGATTGTACTGTTCATGAGTTTGTATTCCTTTTTTATTTGGTTAGAAAGATGTTTTAATTTGATTCTCTCTAGTTAGAATTATTTACATGGATGAATTATAATATAAAATGATTATATAAGGGGTATACGTTGATAAATTTTGTTATACTTCTTCAAATTAAAAAGGAGCTTTAATGCCAATACAAAATATTAAATTTTTAGTACTTTTCGTACTGCTTTTTACTTTTATAAACTGTAGCAACCCTCATAACTCAAGTGTTGAAAAACTTTCTCCAAAAGCACAAGTTTGGTATGATTTAGGAGAAAAAGCCATAGCAGATAAACTTAATCAAAAGAGTTTTAGTACTAAGCGTGGTGCTGCTAAAAATATTATTTTGTTTATAGGGGATGGTATGGGTGTCTCTACTGTAACAGCTTCACGTATTTTTGCAGGGCAACTTCGTGGTGAGAGTGGGGAAGAGAACTCTTTGAGTTTTGGTAAGTTTCCTGTGGTTGGACTTTCTAAAACGTACAATACAGACTCTCAAACACCTGACTCTGCAGGTACTATGACAGCTATTATTACAGGGGTAAAAACTAAAAAAGGTATGCTCTCTATTTCAAGCAAAGCAAATACAGGTGATTGTCAAAGTTCTAAAGGTAATGAGTTGCGAACAGCTTTAGAGTGGGCAGAGATAAAGGGACTAGCTACTGGAGTGGTATCAACTACAAGGTTAACACATGCAACACCTGCTGCAACCTATGCACATGTAGCAAGTCGTGAGTGGGAGCATAACAGTAGCATAGGTAATGGTTGTAAAGATATTGCTTCTCAGCTTATAGACTTCTCATATGGAGATGGTATAGAGGTTGCTATGGGTGGTGGTCGTCGAGAATTTATACCCAATAATATTACTGATATAGAAGGTAAATTAGGGAAAAGAACAGATGGTCGAGATTTGAGAGAAGAGTGGAAAAGCAAATATGCTAATGGAACTTATGTAGAGACAAAGGCAGAATTTGATGCTATAGATGTAAAAAAAAATCAAAAACTACTAGCACTCTTTAACTCTTCTCATATGCATTATGAAGCAGATAGAAAAAATGATAAAGCTGGTGAACCTTCGCTTAGTGAGATGACCCAAAAAGCGATAGAGCTGTTAAAGAACAACTCAAAAGGATTTTTTCTAATGGTTGAGTCTGGTCGTATAGATCATGCTCATCATGCTGGAAATGCCTTTAATGCTCTAAATGAAACGGTAGAGTTATCTAAGGCTGTAGAGATAGCAGATGCATTAACTGATGATGAAGATACACTTATTATTGTAACAGCTGACCACTCTCATGTGTTTACTATGGCTGGATACCCCGTGCGTGGTAATCCCATTTTAGGTAAAGTAAAAGAGAGTGATGGGAGAGGAGGCGATAAAGGCTACAGCTTAGCTGCTGATGGTAAGCCATATAGTACTTTAGGGTATGCTAATGGTCGTGGATTTATGAATTTGAAAGATGAGACAAATGCAAATGTAAGCTATGAACATGAAGTGCATAAAAGTGGACGTGTTGATTTAACAAATATAGATACAAAAAAGAGTGGTTTTCACCAAGAAGCAACGGTACCTTATGAATATGAAACGCATAGTGGAGAAGATGTTGCCATTTATGCTAAAGGTCCAGGAGCTCTTTTACTCTCTGGGACGAATGAGCAGAATGTTATTTTTCATGTTATGGAGAGGATGGGTAATTTAGGGATATAACTTTATATCCCAATGATTAACTCTCGACCATTTCTCATAAACTCAGAAAAGTCCAACACCTTGTCTTTGTTTCTGTCCATTTGTTTAAATTGACGTAACATACTCATAATAGCCATATCTTTTTGAGAGAAATATCCATCTTTGTTATGGTCATTTGCTATCAAATCTTCTTTACTAAATCCACAGCTTTCAGTGGTCATTTCAACTTCACTTAGTTTGCCATCTTTGTTTGTGTCACACTTATACATAGACATCATTAACTGTACCTCTTTAGGAGCTGAAGGAGGTATTTTAATAGGTCGAACATGATGGATTGTTTGTTCTTCACTAACTCTTTTCTTAGCAATATTTAAAACCTCTTGAAGTGTTAAAAAGTTATTACTATTGCTATCTGCTTCAAGAAACTCATCAGAGGGAATACGGCATATCCTAGAGGTGGCTTCCATTAAGGTTAGTTTGCCATCACTATTTTTGTCACAACGACTATATTTCTCTGTAATATACCTCTCCATCTCTTTTATTCTATCTTCAGGAACAGGTGTTACTGTTGGGTAAGGCATCATGGGTACAGCTTTTTTATTTGCCAACTCATCAAAAGTAATGATATTGTCATGATTGGTATCGAAATGGGTAAATCCATCTCTGTTCATGTAACACGCCTCCTTGTAAGCTTCATACGCCATTACATCTACAGGTATAGGTCTTGTTGGGTCTTTTTGTGGAATCTCATCTAAGCTTATCTGCTTGTCTCCATTTTTATCACAACTCTCTATCATTCTTTCAATCTGCCGTCTCTCTTGAAGCTCATTTTTCTCTTTTTGATAGGCTATAAACTCCTCTTCTGAAATCTTTTTACTTCTATCACTGTCAACATGATTAAAAAGTATTTTTGACATTCTCTCCTTAACCTCTGCTAAATTGCTTTGGTTTTCTACTTTTGGATTGGCTTTTTGCGAACTACAACCCACTATTAGTAAAATAGCTACGAGATTAGAAACTGTTTTTATGCTTTTCATCTTTTTCCCTTTTTATTTTATGCAATAGACTTCTAACTAAGAAACATTGTATAATGTTTAAACTTAGTATTTAACAGTTACCTCGTTTGTATAATCAAAAACTTGAGTAACTTCAGATTTTAATTTTTATCCCCACAATCCAAACAGCTTTTATAGTATCGAACACCATGAGAAGCATTTGCACCTGCAAATGCAGAAATAAGGTTAATAAACCCATATTTGATATGTTCTATATAATCATGTTTTAGGTTGGTTGAGCCACAGTTTGCACATTTTAGAATCTTCTCTTCTTTTAGATTTTCATAAAACTTGTCTACTATCTTTTGAGCTTTATTTCTTTGCTCAAAAGGAACATGAATTTTTATACCCCCAACAGCTACAGCATCTGCTGGAGTTAAAGAGGAAAATCCTTCGTCAAACATAAAAACTGTAATATCTTGGGCTTCTAGTAAACCTTTTAATATATGAGCATCAGAGGATATGAATAGTTGAGCTACTAGTATATGTTTTTGATTTTTCATAGGTTTTCCTTAGACTGTTAGATATTAAGAGTAGTCATTATATAATGTTTCCAATTAAAAACTAGGGATTAACTATGTACTTTACCTCGTTCCAAAACTCCAGTTTTGGAATGCATATTTAGAACAATAATAAAATAAAGCTATTGTATCTCCAATATTGGATAACGAAGCTGGAGCTTCGTTACCAGTTAAAAACTTAAAAAATAAAGGACTAATAACTTGATACAAATTAACTATAAATATCTATACTCCGTTGCATTATGGATTACGTCTATGGGTATAACTTTTTGGACTATCGATAAAGTTTTTTATGCTAATAATATATACTTTACATATTCTGATATATTTCATATTTTAGCTCATATTTTATTAAGTGGTGCTATCTTTATAGGAGCATTATCAATATTACTTTACCTATCTAAAATTCACAATAAATATTTATATTTTTTTGTATCAATACTTTCATTTATTGGTTCTTTTATGATTATAAAAACTTTTGAGTTTCATATTGGAGAACAACATTCAGGTACAACAGATATGAATATGATGGATTCATTTTATGATTTTATTGGAATATTACTAATTTTTTTATGGTTAATGATAACTCGGAAACATATAAAGCCATTATTATAGAAGCAACCACAAAAGCTAAAAGAAACCATGAGCTTCCAATAGTAAACAAATAGTCAAAATCTATTACTCCTTTTTCATGTATCTCACATTGTGGGATGTGTTCCCATGCAATATACATCATTAAAAAAGCTACAATAGCACCTATTGTGGTTGATATTATGAGATTGTTTTTCATTTAAGTCCTTATTTATGGGAAAGATTATATCTGGAGGCTATTCTACTCTTTCTCCAACCAACCTGCCAATTTACTATCGGCATAGTATTGAATATAGATAAGTTTAATATCTTTTAAGTTCTCAAAATTTTTATCTATTGTCTCATCACCATTCGTAGGGTTTATAGGGTTCAATTTAAATGTTTTATTTTGAGCTGTTACAAAGATACCACTCGTGTCTTTATTAGATACAAATTTTCCTTCTCCCTCGCAATGGTTAGGAAAAGATACATTTAATTTACCATCATGATAGCTTAGTGAAGCTGAGATGTTTTTATCTTCGGCATGAAAAAAGAGTTCACCTTCCCACTCTCCTTCTAACCAAGGGTATAATGTTTTTACAGCACTCTCTTTTTGTGATGAAGTTGTCTCTTTGTTGTTTGTGTCATTACATGCAGTTAAAAGTAATATTGAAAATAGGAGTAGTAGTAATCTGTTTTTTAACATTTTATTTCTTTAAATGAGATGGATTTAGTATAAACATTATATAATGGATAGACTTAATATTTAACAGAAAAAGGAAAAATATGGAACTGCAAACTAAACGCTCATCATTTATTAATGTCTTCGCATGGATTTCTATTGTTTTTAGTGGATTTGGTATCTTGATAGGCATTATGCAAAATGTTATGATGCAAACCGTTATGAAAGATGCCCACTTT
>JALUKQ010000079.1 GCA_027056485.1 Campylobacteraceae bacterium
TTATTAAACACGCTAATCGTTATAGCACTTTATACGGACATATGAATAGCTATAATCGAAAAGCACGTGCCGGCTCCAGAGTTAAGCAAGGACAGATAATTGGTTATGTTGGCAGCACTGGCCGTGCAACCGGCCCTCATTTACACTATGAGTTCCGTGTTAATGGCGTTCATCGTAATCCATTAACGATTAAGTTACCAAACGCTGCCTCAATTCCCAAAAAATATCGCAAGGAATTCATGAAATCGGCACAACCATTAATCGAACAAAATGGGGCTTTTTCTCTGTCGAAGAATATTTACAATTTTACAAAGTCGCTTATGATTTAAAAATCTCTAAATTTAAAGATATTGAGCTTATTGGCAGTGGTGTCATTGATTTTGAGTTTTACTATACTGCCCACACACTTTTTAACTTCTGTAGATGCAAATACGATGGTGTTGCTTCTTTATTATATGTTGACAGACGTGGCGCACCGGAAAACACACAGTTAGGATTTAACCTTACAGATAAAATTGCCTTACTCAGCACTATAGTTCGCCTAAGCCCAAAAACAAAAAATAAACTCTACATCACCGAGACGAACTGGCCTTTAAAAGGAACTGCTCCTTACGCCCCTACAAGCGAAAAAGAGTGTATAGATGAAGAGACTTATGCAGATTTTATGCTTCGATACTATCTCTTAGCACTTGCTTCACAGCAGGTAGACAGTGTATCATGGCATCAGCTTATAGCCTCTGGTTATGGGCTTGTAGACGAGCGAGAAGGGATAAGAAAGAGAGTTGCTTTTAAGACATATAAGTTTATGCTTGAGAATCTAAAAAATGCATATTTTCTTAGACTTGACATAAAAAGAAATTATTATATAATTGAGTTTTTAGTTGATAATGTTTTACTTCAAATTCATTGGTCATTAAAAGATACGACTCTAAAAAATGAGAAGTATTTCACAGCTTACTCAAGAGATGGAGATATTTTAGAAGATAAGATCATAAAAATAGGCTCATCACCAGTTTACCTAAAGGATTCTATATAAATGTTAAAAAATCAAGTAACACAGATACTTTCTATAATAATTTTTAGTTTTATTGTACTAATGGCAATAAGACTTAGCCTCTATGGTTTTTATCCCGATGATTTTTCTGACCTTAGTAGCAGTGAATTTTTTGCTTCTCTTGTTATGGGTTTTCGAGTGGATATGATTACTATATTTACCTTCTCATCAGCTTTTATTTTACTTCTTTTAGTCATTAGAAACACAAAGCTAAGAGTTATCATAGCACTTTTGTGGGCGATGGTTCTAGATACTATTTTTATACTCAGTTTCAGTGATGTACTATATTATGATTATATACATCGACATATATCAAATGAGCTTTTTCATCTTGCAAACGATACCGATATTATTATAGGTATGGCTCTAGGTTCTATGCTCATTTATACTATTTTAGCCTTACTTTTCAGTCTAGTTTTTTTCTATATTGTGTATAAACTCTTTAACAAACCTTTAGAAAACTTCATATCTGGAAAGAAACTTATCATAACTTTTATAGTTACTATACTTCTATTATTTATAGGTATAAGAAATAAATTTGAAGGTAAAAGTTTCGGGGTAAGTGATGCCTACGCTGTTAATAAAGTTAGTAGCGGAAATCTTGCTCTTAATGGTTTTTTTACTATATACAGGACTGCTAAACACCCTATAAAACATGATCTTATGCCACTTAGCAAAGCCATAAAAATCACAAAAGAAGCTCTACAAACTCCAAATGCACCTTTTATATATAAAGAGTACCCACTTGAGAGACACTACAAAAAAAAGAACACTCCTAAATACAATGTAGTGATAGTTTTACTTGAATCCTTTGGAGCAGAACATTTAGATGGTTTTACACACTACAAAGAACTAAATGTTACTCCATACTTTAAGAAACTAAGCAATGAAGGACTAAAATTCACTAATTTTTATTCAAATGGTTACCGTTCCATATTTGGAATCACCTCTATCTTTACTGGAGTTACCATTCCTGCAGGTGCAGACTTTTTGGGATCTGGTTTGGAGTTATCAAATCTTAGCTATTTAGGAAATGTCGCCAAAGAAAACGGTTATTCAACAATCTCTATGCAAGCTAGCAATCGCCGTTCATATAGAGTAGATGCAGTTAGCCATTTAGCTGGATTTGACAGATATTATGGTGCTAGTGATATGCCAAATGTAGAAAAAGTAGATAAAGGTAGAAAAGTCATAACAGGTACCTATGATTTTAATATGTTTGATTTTTTCCATAAAAAACTCAATAAAATGAAAGAGCCATTCTTGGGTTTTGCTTTTACTGATTCTACACATTCAGATTTTCACCTTCCAAGTGCTAAATATGAAAGATATCCACCTTCATTAAAAAACTATAATGGCTCTTTAAATGCTTATATTTATACTGATGATGCTCTTAGAAGATTTATGGATGGTGTTAAGAAAGAGCCTTGGTTTGACAGAACTATATTTATTTTTACCTCAGATCATGGAACTGGGAATGCTCTTTGTCCTATTGGTAGAAAATATAGACCAAATGACATACCCCTACCATCGATTGAGCATTTTAGAATCCCTCTTATAATATATGCACCAAAAATCTTTAAACCAAGAGTAATAAAAACATTAGGGTGTCATAATGACATATTTCCGACCATAGTTGACATGCTTGGATGGGATGCAAATATTACAACTATGGGAAGTTCATTGTTTGATAAAAAAGTACATGAAAGATTTGCATATTTTTATGCAGGTAATCTTATAGGGATTGTAACAGACAAAGGGTATATGAAATACAATTTTAAAAATATAGTTGAAAATTCAGCAAATAAAAAAGACACTCCTCATGTAAAGGATTTACTCTTTGCCACAGACACAGCAGAATCAAAACTTCTAAATCAAAATAGGTGGGCAAAATAAAAATTTTAGTAATTTTACCAAATTGGCTCGGCGATGCCGTTATGGCTACACCTACCATTGAACTTTTAGCCAAATACTATCCAAATGCGAAGTTTACATTTGTCGGCAGTTATGTCAGCATAGAAGCATTGAAACACCATCCGCTCTGCGAGCAAGCCATAGTCGATGAGACAAAAAAAGCATCTTCCCGCCTACTTGCAACATACAAACTAGCGCACAAACTCGGTCGTTTTGACATGGCAATAACATTTAGAAATCAGCTCCATTCTTCGCTACTCTTACGATTTACAGGGACTGTTTTAACTATTGCCAAACGCTCGTGGCACTCTCGCTTTTTACTTTCGCACACACCGAAAATAAAAGCGAACCAACATCTCGTCAAACAGTATGCCGAACTTGCCATGGTCAATGTCAATAATTTCAAAGAGGATGAAATTCCACCACTCAAACTCTACATTAAGCCAAAGAGTTTTGAAAAACCTACTCTAGGCATCAATGCAGGAGCTACTTACGGGAGCGCAAAACGCTGGTATCCGGAGCGTTTTGCGGCAGTA
>JALUKQ010000080.1 GCA_027056485.1 Campylobacteraceae bacterium
GCTATATATTTTATTGTGCTAGGTATAGCCATTAAAGCCCTATCATGTGCTATAACGGCCTTGCTATACCTCCAGTAATATTTTTCTGGATCATATCCAGCAAAGGGTAAACGGAAATTTATTGGGTTTGGTTGGGCTTCAGAAGGTTGGACGCCAACAAAGGTCTTGGATAAAATTAATGAATATAAAGATCAATTAATTGAAATCCCTCAAGAAATTAAAAATTTTGAAGATAATATTGAAAAGTATATATTTTTAGGAGAAATAAAAGCTAAATTAGAAATTTATGAAAATAAAGAAAAAAATAATAGTCATGCTCAAACAATAGATTTAACTACAATAAGAGATGAGTTAAAGAATTTAAAAGTTAAAGATATAAATGAACAAAAAAGGTTAACAATAAACTTACTTGAAGAGTATATACAAGAAGATATTAGCTATATATCAAAAGCACTTAACAATTACAGTTTACATAAAGCATCATTTAATATTAAAGAAAAAAAACTTGAATTAAGACAACCTCATAGTGACCAAATTGTTAATACAGGAAGTAGTTCAATCGATATGTTTTTACATTTGTTATTATTTCTTGGATTACATAAAGTAATTTTGAATAATAATGTTTCTTATATAGCTCCTTATATAATAATGGATCAACCCAGTAAACCTTATTATGGAGAAGATAATAAAGATGATTATCAAAATATTGAAGAAACTGATAAATTTAAAATCAAATATGTATTTAAATTGTTAAATAATTTTATGAAAAAGGCTATTAATAACAATAGTGATTTTCAAATGATAGTTTTTGAGCATGTACCTACAAGTACATGGAAAGATTTAGATTATATACACTTAGTAGAAGAATTTAGACATGGGAGAGCTTTAATTTTTGATGAAAATAAAAATGTATAATAGTGTTATTTATTATATATTAATGTTAGATACTGATTTGAATTGTATGGAAGTTATAAATTTATGTGATGTTTGGTTTTACTCTTGGTGTTAGACGTTGAATCTCCACCTAAACGAATGCCTGAGTGGATAACTCAAATCATACAATAATCAAAAGAGGCTCATCTGTATTCCAAACCTCAGGTTTGGAACAAAAAATGATTGTTTAGAATTTTTATTTATGCCGTTTTGGTTTTGACGTGTGACATGGTTAACACCTACGGAAATATTAGAATAGCAAAAGACCCAACTCGAAAATGGACAGGAAAAGAGAAGCAACAGTATATAAAAGAGAAATTTAACATAGAGGTTACACAAGCAGGGATTGCTTATAGGTTGAAGAGGTTATGAGTATATGTTTTTAATTTTATTTTTTGGCATTTAATCGAATAGGAGACACGTAGGTTTGACCATGTCAAACGTCAAAATATGATTGGCATAATTAAAAATATAAAATAGCCATATTGTTTAAACCGAGAATAAACGTTTGACATGGTCAAACCTACGATTTAGGGTAATAAACTTAAAATAATATGAAAGTATTACAATTTGACATATTATTGGTAAAAAATATTATTTTTTGTTAAAATACTAAAAATCCAAAATAAAGGCTTTAAGTGTGGGCGATAAAGACATAGTAAGTAAAGAAGTACTAAAAAATATAGCTAGAGATATATCTAAACATATCTTGCAGATTGAAGTTAAAGAGGATATGGAGCTTATCCGACATGAATTTACACGAGTGGAGTCACGAGAGAGTGATTTGCTCTATAAAAATGGTGATGAGATTGTTCACATCGAGATACAAAATGATAACCATGAGCAGATGCATTTAAGAATGCATAGGTATCTGTCAGATATTTTGTTTGAACATAAGTCAAAAATAATTAAACAGTATCTGCTCTATATTGGTAAAGCAAAATGCAAAATGAAAAACTCTATCAAAATAGAGAACTTAGATTATAAGTATGATATAATAGATATGAGAGATTTACCATGTGAATCATTTTTGTATAGTGATGACCCATCAGCTTTGGTTCTTGCTATGTTATGTGATTTTGAAGATAAAGACAAACAAATAGTTGTCAATACCATTCTAAAAAGATTAAAAGAGCTAAATGATGAAAGAAGTTATAGAAATTATTTAAAGATGGTAAATGTCTATTCAACCAATAGAGGTTTAGAAAAAGAAGTTGAAAAAGGAGTAGAAATGTTAACTATAGATATAGAAAAAACACCATTTTATAAGATTGGTAATGAAAAAGGTTTAGAGACAGGTATAGAAAAAGGTATTATGCTAGTAGCCAAGCAGATGCTAAAAATGAATATGGATATAGAAGTGATAGAAAAAGTTACTAATTTATCAAAAGAGAAGCTTTATGAAATTCAGAAAGAGTTGTTTTCTCAGTGATTACACCGTAGAGCTTTGAAGTTCAAAAAAATTTTAGTGCCATCATATGATTGGCATAATTAAAAATATAAAATAGCCATATTGCTTAAACCGAGAATAAACGTTTGACATGGTCAAACCTACGATATAAACCAAATATTTTTAACCTATGCGACTGTAGGGGCGACCTCCGTGTCTGTCCTTTGTTGGCATATTACAATATCTAAAATTTTAATAAATATCATATTATTTCTTCTATATTATTTCTACACATTATGATAAAATACGACCTTAATAAAAGATTAAGGATTATATATGCCAAGCAGTAAGAAAATAGAAGAGATATTAGACTATATAAAAGAGTGTAGCCCTGGGCAAGATGAATTTTACCAAGCATCACAGGAGGTTCTTTACTCATTACGACCTCTTTTAAATGAAGATAGTAGATATTTAGAACATAATATATTAGAACGTATAGTTGTTCCTGAACGAAGTATTATTTTTCGTGTCAACTGGGTAGATGATGCAGGGAAAATACAGACAAACTTAGGATATAGAGTACAGTTTAATTCAGCTATTGGTCCCTATAAAGGGGGGTTACGTTTTCACCCTACGGTGAATCTAGGTATTATAAAGTTTTTAGGTTTTGAACAGATATTTAAAAATGCTTTGACAGGTCTTCAGATAGGTGGAGCCAAAGGTGGTTCAAACTTTGACCCAAAAGGAAAAAGTGATAATGAAGTCATGCGATTTTGTCAAGCATTTATGTCAGAATTATACAAGCATATTGGTAACCAAAAAGATGTACCAGCAGGAGACATAGGGGTAGGAGCTAGAGAGATAGGTTACCTCTTTGGACAATATAAAAAACTTACAGGTGAGTTTGAGGGTGTTTTAACAGGTAAGGGACTTAATTGGGGTGGTTCTAAGGCTAGAAAAGAGGCTACAGGTTATGGTTCAGTCTATTTTGCAGAGAACTTTTTAAATGCTTATGATAATGACTTAAAAGAAAAGCGTTGTACAATTTCTGGTTCGGGTAATGTTGCTATTTATACTATAGAAAAGCTTTATGAATTTGGTGCAGTACCTATTAGTTGTAGTGATAGTAAAGGAACTATTTATCATGAAAAAGGAATTGATTTAGCATCGTTAAAGGCTGTAAAAGAGATTAATCATGAATCTTTAGAGGCTTATGCCTCTTTACATTCTGATGCTGTTTATACACCTGTAAGTCACTATCCTACAAATGGTCATGCTGTTTGGCATATTGCTTGTGATATTGCTTTTCCATCAGCAACACAAAATGAGCTAACGCTTACAGATGCTAAGGTTTTAGAAGAGAATGGTTGTATACTTATTAATGAAGGTGCAAACATGCCTACAACTGCAGAGGCTTTAGAGTATATACGAGAGAGTAAGATGCTCTTTGCCCCAGGAAAAGCAGCCAATGCTGGTGGTGTAGCCACATCACAACTAGAGATGAGTCAAAATGCCAGTATGGCACAGTGGAGTTTTGAAGAGGTAGATATAAAGCTTCGTACCATTATGCAAAATATATTTAAAACAGCTTACGATACCTCTGTAGAGTTTGACTGTGAAGGTGACTTGGTAACAGGAGCCAATATCGCAGGTTTTAGAAAAGTTGCAGATTCTATGATAGACCAAGGGTCGGTTTAGTCTTTATGCGTTAAAATAGGTTTTTATTGGGAGGAATCTATGGCATACATTAAAATAGTTCTAGCATTGTTGGTTTGGGGTCTGCTCTTTTTTTATGGGGGCTCAGCTTGGCTTGACAATAAGCGTGAACAGACATGTGTGTCAGAGATAGAAAAAGATAATCCTAATCTTCAAATTGTTGATGACCGTTGTCTTCAAACAGCAGAGGTCTATATGAAAAATGAAGATTATGGCTCTGCTGCATGGTTTTATCTTCTTGCTGGTGAATATGAAAAAAATATAGATGAGGTCGAAGCTAAAATAACAGATGATTTCTATATGAATATAGGTCACTCTTATCTTTTAACAGGTAATTATGAGAAGGCAAAAGAGATATATTCCAATTACCCATGGGAAGGTGGAGAGGACTTTCACTACTCAGATGAAGGAATGCAACATGATTTTGTCATACTTCCAAAACTCTATAAAGATAAAAAAGAGAATCTTGAAAAAGGTTTAGCCATATGGAATGAAATCTATGAACCCATAGGTAAAATAGTCAAAGCAAGTAATGCCTACAGTATGGCAGAAGATGATGGTGATACTAAAAAGCAGATAGAGTCATTAAAAGAGTATATAAAGTATGCTAAACCTTATAAAGATAAAACTTCTATTGATTATATAGCAAAGAAAAAAGAGTTAGCTGAGCTTTATTCTAATGAATCTTTGGAGAAAGAGTCCATAGTTATTTCTAAAGAGTTAGCATCATTTTATGAAACAAATTCTAGTTACAGATTTGATTATATTGATACAATATTAACTATTGCTAATAGTTATTCATATCTTTCTGATTATAACTCAAGTTTAGAGTATCATAAAAAAGTACTTGCTTTAACCTTGGACTCCAACGATAGTGATGAGCAACCTCTTGATGTAAATATTATCTATAGTAATATTGCTGATGTCTATAGAGAGATGAACAAACCAAAAGAGGCAAGAGATTATTATACTAAAGCTTTAAAATATGTAGAGAGTCATGATGTTGAAAATTATGGTCGTTTATCTCAAATCTATTCAGATATAGCAGAAGCCTATTTTGGTCAAAAGGATTATAATGCATCTATAGAAAACTATGGCAAGGCTATTACCTTTAAAAAAGATGAGTTAAAAGATAGTGAAGATTACTTTCGTGAGTATATTTTTTCTGACTTACAAGAGTTATATGCAGAGTTGTCAGATATATATAAAGTTTTAAATATGAAAAAAGAAGCTAGAGAGACTAAGGAAAAATATATATCATTTTTAGAGTATGAGTATGAAAATCATTATAAACACATAGCAATGGCATATGATACAATGGCAATGGGTGAAGATGATGCGAATATAAGTTTAAATGCAGAGTTAATGGCTATTAAATATATCAAAAAATCTGTCGAGACAGAGTGGGGAGATGGACAAGTAGAGAGTAATAAGAGACTTTATGAATATATGAATAGGTTAAAGGAGTGTCTACACGAGCTTGACAGTAATGAAAGTAGAAGTGCTAAAGCCTATCTTCCTTATGTTGAGTCATTTAAAGATTTTCAATCTAAGGTTTTTGGAGGAGAAAACAACAATACACAGCTTTTAGCAAAAAGTTATGATTTTGAAAGTCAAGCTTATTTTAACGCTTCTGATATAAATAGAAGTAAAATCTATGCTCAAAAAGCTGTTAAGTTTATGAAAGAGAGTATAAAAAAGAGTATAGAGAGTGAAGATGATTTTACAGATTATTATAAACTTGATAGTTACTATTTCCATCTGTTAAATATAAGTTATAAATCAAAGTCTGATATAAAGCCTTTAATCGATGACTATTTAAGCTTTAAAAAGAGTTACTATAAAGAAGGTTCAGAAGAGTCAATTAATGTATATGAAAATATAGCTGGTTTTTTTCTCAATCATGATTTGAGAGATAGTGCTGTCGAGTATTATAAAAAAGCGTTAAATGAAGCTATAGAAAATAATAAGAACACTACTGGAAATTATCTAATAAGTAGAAATATAAATAATCTAAAAAGAATCTATAGTAATGCAAATGTATTTAATACAAAAGAGTCTATAGAGTTAATCAATAATCTTATTGATTGGCAAGAGAAGAACTATGATGATAAGTATTCTTTAGGATTAACGCATAGTGCTTTAGGTGATATATATAGAGAAAATAATGAGACTGCTATGTTAGAAGAGGAGTACAATAAATCTATAGAACTCTATATGAGTTATAATGCTAAAAAAGCTAGTTATGAAGGGAGTGCTATATATGATTTGATACATATATATAGGAAATTATCTACATATTATATTAAGCATGGTAAGAAAGATGAAGCTATTACTTTAATGCAAAATTTTATAACATATGCAGAAAAAGAAGCATCAAATGACCCTGAATATCTATCTATGAGTTATAATCTTTTTGCTGATATTTATGAGTTGCTAAATGATAAAGAAAAGAGTAAAGAGTATAGAGATAAAGCATCTAATTTAATCTAAAATCTCAGACATCGACTCAGGAATTCGTGCTGGTCGACCCTCTCGTACAAAGACCAGTATAATCTCCATCTTAAAGATGATTTTTTCATTTTTTAGCACAGACTGCTCTAAAATTAAAGAGCTATTTTTCTTTTTGAGTAGTTTGGTTGTTACCTCAACCATATCACCCAGCATTGACATACCTAAAAAATCTGCATTGATATTTTTAACAACAAACCCACTTGCTTCACCATCGGTAGGCGTTAAGCCTTTTTCAAAAAACAGTTCTGACCTTGCACGTTCACAATATTTTATGTAGTTGGTATGATAGACAATTCCACCTGCGTCAGTATCTTCATAATAGATTCTTATTTGCATCTTTTTACCTAGTCTTTAATTTTTATGTGATTATACATGATTTGACAAAAAATTAAAAATCCGTTACACTTCGATTAATAAAAACTTAAAGAAGAGGAGTCACCATGTCACATATAATGACAAACATAAACCAAACTATTGGAACCAAATCACTTCTTCTGATCTCACTTTTACTCTCTGCGTAAAACGCAATTTACCCAATATACTTTTTACATATAATAAACGCAAAAGATGCGTATAGATTCATAGGAATATAAAATGAAATACAAAAAATTTAATAAGATAAGCTTACCCAACCGAACATGGCCCGATGCTGAGATAACTAAAGCACCAGTATGGTGTTCTGTAGACTTACGTGATGGTAACCAAGCATTAATAAAGCCGATGTCTTTAGAGAAGAAAATTCGTTTCTTTAACTTGTTGGTAGAAGTAGGTTTTAAAGAGATAGAGATAGGCTTTCCCTCTGCCTCTGAAGTGGAGTATGAGTTTACTCGTTATTTGATAGAGAATGATATGATACCAGATGATGTAACCATACAGGTTTTAACTCAAGCTCGTGAACATTTAATTAAAAAGAGTGCAGAGGCGTTGCAGGGGGCTAAAAATGTGATAGTTCATTTGTATAATCCAACTTCAACCATGCAAAGAGAGATAGTTTATAAAAAGAGTCAAAAAGAGATAATTGATATCGCCTTAGATGGAGTAAAGTGGATAAAAGAGTATTTTGGTGGATTTGAAGGTAAGGTACGTTTTGAGTACTCACCAGAGAGTTTTACTCAAACTGAGATGGAGTATGCTTTAGAGATATCTAATGCTGTCATAGAAGCGTGGAATCCACAAGATGATGAGAAGATGGTTTTAAACTTGCCTTCTACCGTGGAGTCTGGAACACCCAATATTTATGCTGACCAGATAGAGTTTATGAGTCGAAATATTGTACGTCGTAAAAATGTTTTAATATCCGTTCATGCTCATAATGACCGTGGTTGTGCTGTAGCTTCAACAGAGTTAGGTTTAATGGCAGGTGCAGACCGAGTCGAGGGAACGTTGTTGGGCAATGGAGAGCGTACAGGTAATGTAGATATAGTAACTGTTGGATTAAACATGTATACTCAAGGTGTAGACCCTAAATTAAACTTCTCCAATGTAGATAAAATAGTTAAAGTAGTTGAATCTTCAAATGAGATAAAAACTCATATTCGACATCCATATGTGGGAGACTTGGTCTATACAGCTTTTTCTGGTTCTCATCAAGATGCTATAAAGAAAGGGATGGCACAGCAGAAAGAAGATGCTTTGTGGTATGTACCTTATTTGCCCATAGATCCTAAAGATGTAGGGCGAAGTTATGAGTCGATTATTCAGATAAACTCTCAATCAGGAAAGGGTGGGGTAGCCTATATTTTAAGTTCAGTATTTGGTTATAAGATTCCTAAACAGATGGAACCATTTGTGGGTAAGCTTGTTCAGAAAATAAGTGATAAACACGATGGTGTGGTAAGTGAGAGCATGATAGGTGAAAGCTTCACTCAATATTTTATGAATCGTAATGAGTACTACAGAGTTGAGAACTTACAGATGAGTATAGACCATGAAGAGACCGTAGTTGAGGGAGACTTTTTTATAGGTGATAATCAGAGTCGAGAGAAGTTTCAAGCTCAAGGTATTATTGAGGCAGTGGGTGCTATTTTTGAGCGATTAGGTGTGCAGTTTGAAGTAGTGGACTACTCAGAACATACTTTAAGCTATGGAAAAGATGCAGATGCTATAGCCTATTTTGGTGTAAAGGTGGGCGATAATTTCTATTATGGAGCAGGACGAGGACAAAATATCTCTTATGCTTCGGTAAATGCATTGGTAAGTACGTTAAATATCTCTTATACGGAGTAGATAAAGATTAGTTTCAGTTTCAAATGTTAAAATAAACTTAAAATATAATATTACTTTTAAGGATAAGAAAAAATGAAACTTATAAATAGATTAGAAGATATGTTCCGTGAAATCATGGGAATGCAAGATTCAAATAAAATGAGCGTTATTAAAGAAGTAGTGACAGGTCTCATTGGTAAAGATGAAACTGAAGCCGATTACCACGAAGAGGTCTATCTGCTTTTAAAAGCAATGATAAATGCTGCTAAAGCAGATGGAACAATAGATGCTGATGAGCAACAAAAAATTATGGAGTTCATGGGTGACATGAGTAAAGTAGAGCAGATGTTTGTGAAGCATGAGATGTCTCAGGCATTACAACTTGATGCTTTTCTAAAAGAGATTCCAGAAGGTATGGAGCAGCAAGTTTACTATATGAGTCTTTTTGCTATTGATTTAGATGTTGAAGCTGAGAGAGTTTACTTAGAGAAATTAGCAGAAGGGCTAAAACTTAGTACTGAAGAGATAAATGCTATTCATGAGAGTTTAGATGCTGAGATATTAGTCTAGTCTATATACTGAGAGAGTATCTCTATAAAGAGATACTCTCTTTTTTACATTATAACTCTATATCTAATACAAAGTTATTATGTCCTTGTTGCCCCGTTACTAAACCTTGGTCAAACTCTTTACTTGGTTCAATCATTCTATTGTCGAACTTCTGAACAGCTCTTAAAAGAATAGTTAGATGATTGATATCTTTAGGAACCTCCAACTCAAACTCCAACTTTTTTGTCTCATCACTTTTCCATTTTTTTGCTTCTGATTCTAGAAGAAGATAGCTACTTTTTATTGCTTTTTTCTTTTTTTTGTTATAAATTTTACTTCCTGCAGGATAGCTTTTAAAATCATCAAAATTTTGATTGAGTAGGCTAACTTTTACTTGTTTAGCTTTAAGCTCTTTAAAGGAGACTGAGAGCCATCCTTGTGTGGTATCGTAGAGAGTATTGGTCGCTTTAACAGAGACTTTAATACTATGATTTTTACTTGGAGTAACAGCTATTTCTAGTGAATCATTAAAGGTTTTTTTATAGGTATGTGCAAGAGTATTTATACTTTTTAATGTTGCTTCATCAAAATAGCTTGTTGATAAAAATTTTTTGATTTTATCATAAGGTAATAGTATAACCTCTTGACCCAAGGCATAAGGTTGTATTTCATAGCTGTTATAGAGAAAGTATAGCCCTTCTGGGGTAATAGCAAAGCTTTCAGCTAATGTAAATTCATCATTAAACCAGCCTGCTTCTTTCATACTATCAGTAGCTGAGAGCTGTCGTAACTCTCTATAGAACTTTTCAGCAAATAGGGTAAAGGCTTTTTCTTGATTTGGTTTGAGTATATCTTTAAGTGTTAGCTCTTTTTTTGTACTTTTATCTATATTACTAAAAGTAGTACTGTAGCTACCATGAGCTCCACCACTATAGGTTGAATTTGTTTTCTCTATAGTAAGAGTTTTGGGAGTAAAAGAGAAGATGCTATAGGTATCATGCTCATAAAGTTCAACACTTCTATCCTCCATCTCTTCTTCATTGAGTTGAGCATGAAGCTGCTCTTTTTGAAAAGATTGGCTCATCATCTCTATATCTGCTTTTACAAGACTTATAATTTCTTTATCATTTATACTTGAAATATCAGGGTACTCTATCTTTTTTTCAAGACAGGTTTTATGGATATTTTTATGGATAATACAGCTCTGTTTTTGGTCACTTAAAACAGTATAATCTATTATGCTTTGAGGCTCAATATAGGTTCGTTCTGGATCTATATCAGCCATGAGTAGGGTGCTTAGTAATAGAGGTATGTAGATGAACTTTTTCAATGCTTTTCCTTTTTGCTAATTGAAAACATTGTATAGTGCATCAACTTAAGAGGTGGTAAAAGAGTATGATTTGAACCATTTAGCCATCTTTGCAATTTTGTATTATCTAAAAAA
>JALUKQ010000081.1 GCA_027056485.1 Campylobacteraceae bacterium
TTTGACTCATATAACGAGGGTAAAGAATCAATGCTCCGGCAGCTAGTTCATAAATATTCAAGCGTCTTGTCCGACGTTCAATCGGCACAATGTCATGGGTCAATCCCCAACCTGCATAAAATGGCTGACCGTAACAAGTCACCTTCTTTTTGCGTAAAAGTGCTTCAAATCCTGTAAGCGATGTTAAACAATGCACTTCATCAACTTCTTTTAAGAGCTCATCCATAGATACATCAATTATTATCTCATCGCATAATTTTTGTGCTTCTTCTTCACCTTTACCTTGTGCCCTAAAACCGGCAACAACATCAGGATGTGGTTTGTAGAGAACATAAGCATCTGAATTGACCTCTCTTACAGTCTGCAACAATCCTATGTTTGTTTTAATGACCGGTGATCCATAAGCAATTGAGGCATCACTTTCAACTTGACCAGGTACTAATATGACTTTATCATTATTTTCTGGCCGTTTCCATTTATCAGTTCCAACATTATATTTGGTCAGACCATCTGATATGATTCTATTGCATAATACTTTAGAACGTTCGATTAAATCTGTTGAAAAATTTGTTTCAGAAAGTATGACTTCAACATCAGAGGATTGCAGTGAATTGAAATGCATTCCTCTGTGATCTATTACCCATGACAGAGGTTTTATTAAACCTGCCCCAAGTCCGACAGAACGAATAAATCCATCTTCAACACGAACTATAACAAGTCCCCGCTTTGAAGCTTCTTCAACATCATACATTCCCCAAACTACAAGTACCGAATCATTTTGCACTTTTTTAACATCTGACACAAATCGTATTTTTTTGTCATAAAAACATAGTTTAAGAGTTTTTCGTTTCCAATAAGAAAAATCCAATGCATATATTATATTTTTTGAACTCATCAATTCAAACTATCTTTGCAATCGTCTCTACAACTTTTTTTATCTGTTCTTCTGTATGTGCAGAGCTTAAAAAGAAGCGTAGTCTTGCAGCTTTTTCTTCAACAGCTGGATATATAATTGGCTGAACATTGATACCTTGTTCAAAAAGCTTAGCTGACAGTTTGGCTGCCTTAAGTGAGCTTCCTATAATTATTGGCACAATTGAAAATCCCTCTGAAGTACCTGTGTTAAGCCCATGTTCTTTTGCCAGCTTTAAAAAAAGAGTACTATTTTCTTGCAGACGCTTGACGCGTTCTGGCTCTCTTAAAAGTATTTTCAATGATTCCAGGGCAGCTGCTGCAAGAGGTGGGGAGATACCAACACTATAAACAAAACCAGGTGCTGCATATTTTAAATATTCAACAAGTGCGTGATTACCAGCGATATACCCTCCGCAGCTTGATAAAGTTTTCGAAAGTGTTCCCATCCAAATATCTACGTCTGTTCCAGATACCCCATAGTATTCATGAATTCCTTTTCCTGCATTGCCAAGTACACCAAGAGCATGTGCTTCATCAACCATTAAAAAACACTTATGACGACGTTTTATATCAATGAGCATTGGTAGATCAGGAATGTCACCATCCATACTATAGTATCCCTCAACTACAATCAAAACACGTTCAAATTTTTCTCTACTCTCAGATAATTGTGTATCAAGTGCTTTTAGATTGTTGTGAGGAAAGCTTCTTCGTGAAGCACCAGAAAGCTTAATTCCTTCTAGTACACTATTATGGATAAGGTTATCATGAATAACAAGATCTTTTGGACCAAATAAACAGCCGATTGTTGAGACATTTGTTGCGTGTCCACTTACAAATACTATACAATCTTCTACTCCATAAATTTTAGCCAACTCTTCTTCCAATTCACGCTGAATTAGTCGTTCTCCTGATACAATACGACTTGCTGAAGCTGAAGTACCATAACAGTCTATTGCATTCTTTGTTTTTGAACAAATAGCCGGATGTCCATTTAAATCAAGATAATTATAGCTAGAGAAGTTGATATATTCGCGTCCAGCTATATTGGTAAGAGCACCCGCAATCCCATCATGCTGTATAAAAAAAGGATTCTGAATACCAAAACGATCTGCAGCAGCTTTTGACATCATTATTTTTTCATAATCTGGATAACTATCAAATCTAGTAAACGATTCAGGAACATTAGACTTGCTCATCATACGAGAAGTAGATGCATGAGAAGATTTTTTATTGTTATCTATTTTCTTTCCTAAAAACCGTGCTATTAATTGATTTTTTGAGTTCAGTTCCAATTTTGTTTTACTCATAATATTTACATTCTTTCTTTATCTATTGTTGTAACTGCTTTGTCGACAATATTTTTCAAGTCATCATCATCCAATGTCTCTCCATGCTGTTTTGCTAATGCTTGAATCATATCATTAGAATCGTCACCAACAGTGGTCTCAGGATCTCCTAATAATTTTTTCATAATTATTTTAGTTACTTTTTCAACCGTAGGTGAGTCGTTAAGCATCATCACCGGTAATTGCACACCAATACGCTGCTCTAGACTCAAAGCCAACTCAACAGCCATCAATGAATCAAGTCCTAAATCATGTAAAGGTTTTAATAACCCAATGCGACTAACATCTATTGCAAGAATTTGTGCAACTTCTTGGGTTACAAACTCTACTACTAAGTCAAAAACTTCTTCAGGATTTTTGCCTGCAATAAGAGTCTTAAAGTCGATTTCATCATCAGATATAATGGTATCTTTCAGTGCACGGTTCAAAATAGCAAAGCGACTGTTCTGGGATGAAGGTAATGTATGAGAAAGTGTAGCCCATTCAAAATTGGCTATCACAACATCTTTAGATAATTTGTATCCCATTTTTTTTAGAGCTTCACTTGCTGAAATAGGTGTTTTTCCCAAGCGCTGCGTGAGATTTTCCATAACCTCAGTATTACGTGTAAGATAACCGGCATCACCTATTGGTCCCCATGCAATACAAGTAGCAGGCAACCCTATGCTACGACGCATTCTTGCTAAGCCTTCAAGAGCAGCATTAGCAGCTACATAATTTGCTTGTCCTGGATTACCAATTGCAGTAGTAACTGATGAATATAAGATAAAATAATCTAGTGAAGCTTCAAGTGTAGCTTTGTGTAAATTCCATGCACCCAAAAATTTTGGAGCAATCACTTTTCTCATCTTAATGGCATCTAAATTTTGTATAAAAGCATCCTCGTATATAGCAGCAGCATGCACTACACCTTTAAGAGGCGGCATCGTCTGGTTGACTTGCTCAATCATTAATGCAACAGCATCTGCATCTGTAACATCACAAGAAAACTCATGAATATTAATTCCTTTGGCAGTTAATTCTTCAATAGCTTCTTTTGCACCAACGGTATTTAACCCATTTCGACTTACTAAAGCTAAATTACCTACTCCACGCTCTGCTAACCACCGAGCAGATTCTAGTCCAAAACCAGATAAACCGCCGGTAACGAGCCATGTTGATTCATTTGTAAAACATTTCTGCTTTGGCACTTCTAATGAGGATTCAAGAACAGGATGACTATTTACCATTGAAACAACAACTTTACCAATATGGCGTGATTGTTGCATAAAACGAAAAGCATCCACTACCTGTTCAGCTTTAAAAACACGATAAGGCAAAGGCATTAATATACCCTCATGGAATAATGCCATCACCTCACGAAACATACGAGCAGCAAGCTTTGGTCGTCCTGTAAGAAGCTGATCTGCATCAATACCGAAGTAGCTTATATTGTTTCTAAACGGGCGCAGTCCTATGGGTGTATTTTCAAAGAAATCACGTTTTCCAAGCTCTAAAAAACGACCAAAAGGTTTTAATATAGAAAGATTTCTACGAATTGCTTCACCAGCTAATGAATTTAAGATAACGTCAACACCTTCTCCATTTGTAGCAGCCATAATATCTTCTGCGAAAGAGAAACTGCGTGAGTCAAAAACATGCTCCACACCAAGTAAGTTAACAAAGCTGCGTTTCTCTTCACTACCTGCTGTTGCAAAAACCTTTGCACCAAGATGTTTTGCCAACTGAATAGCAGCAATACCTACACCACCAGCTCCACCATGAATAAGTACACTCTCATTTTCTTGTAAATCTGCAAGATGGTGCAAAGCATAATAAACCGTAAAAAACACTGTAGGAACTGTCGTTGCAGCTTCAAAGGACCACTCTTTTGGCATAATAGCAACTGCATCAGCTCGTGTAATAATATGGCTAGAAAAGCAAGCTGAACCAAAGCCCATTACCCTATCACCTACTTGTAAATCATGAACATCCATCCCTACTTTCGATACAATTCCGGAGAACTCAAGCCCAAGACTTGAACCGGCAAAACCATTTTCGACAGCTTCATCCGGTAATAATCCCATCAAATACATTACATCTCGAAAATTAAGCCCCGTAGCTTGTACTTGGACTTCAATATCATCACGCTGCAAAGAGTTTTCTTCTTGTGGCATCCAAACTAAATTGCGTAATTTTCCTGGAAGATGAAAATCAAGACGAAATCGTTCACTTTCAGCAGTTGCTGCCGTATCAGTTTTTTCATCTTCACGCATGACTAAAGTATATCTAGCATCTTTAGAGAGCAAGACTTCACTTTTACCATCGGGTCGTAAAAGCTCATTTTCAAGTCGTAGTATTGTATTTTCTAGATTGAAATCATTTGCAATATCTATTAATGTGCAGTTAAGTGCCGGGTATTCATTCATTAGTACTCGGCCAAAGCCCCATAACGATGCCTGTGCAGGATTTGCTAAATACTCACTAGGTAGCTTTGAAGCGAGTGCACCTCCTTTTGTAATAAGCCATAATTTTGGTGACATATCTGCTTTACTTGTAATCGTCTGCACATCTTCAAGCAAATTTATTGGTAAATCAGATAAAGTTTCTGGTAATGTTTCCCATCCAAGCAAATATACAATATTATGAAAATCTTCAAGATTTTCTATTGTCAATTTTTCTGCAACTTCAATACGTTCAACGAAAGGTTCGAATTTTTCGCGCAAACTATCAGCCAATTCCATAGATGAATTATCAGCAAGCAATAGCCAAGATGATGATTCAGATATAGGGAAAACTTTATTTTCGTTTTGTGGACGTTTTGCAAGCAACATATAGCTTCCAGCAGCCAATCCATCTGCAGCTGGCTCAGCAAAGCTTAACACATCATCAAACTCTTCATCTTTAAGGATTTCTTCCCACTCAGGTGGCGTAAGGAGAGAAGAGATATGCAGATTCTTTTCTGTGGTATTTTGCCACCATGTTGAGTCTAACCCAGCTATAAAATCTGCACTCCAATCAGGATAGCGTTCAGCTATAATTAGTTGACCTCCTGTAGCCAGCCATTCTCGTGTTTGGGAGAGTGCAGCTTTTAGATTAGCCGACATATGTAATGAATGTCGAAGAATTACTACATCGAAATATTCAGGTATAGTTTTATCGGATTCAATCTCCCATGAAGCAGTATCAAAAGTTGTTACTGTAAGGTTTGGAAACTCTGTATATTCTGCTTCCTGGCGACCCAATAAGGCCTCATTCTCTACAGCTAATACATAATCAAGTCTATCTTCTGGTAGTAGTGACAATAAAGCATGTGGCACTTCACTAGCACCTGCAGTAATTTCTAATATCCGTAAACGATTATTTTTAGGAAATTCTTCTGAAATTTGCTGTAACATATTTTCTACATTAAAACGCGTGCCAAAATAAGCAGAATCATCATTATACATCACTTCTAACGCGGAAGAATCCAATAAAGTATCAAAAAAATCTTTTCGATTGCTTCCTTCTTGTAGCAATTTTGGTAAATGACGACCAATCTGTCCAAGAAGTGTTAATTGAGGGAGACAATGTGGATGCTCATGTAACAGTGCACGCCAAATCTCTTCAGCAGCTGGCAAATCGCTGTCATTTGAGAGTAACCAATACCCATCTTGCTCACCAATAAGCTCTTCACCTTTGAGAATCTCTACTAGCCAGCTAGTATATTTGTCTGTAGACATAACGATATTATCTAATCTTTTAGCCTGTTCTATCTCTTGAAATGCTTCATAAGCAAAAGAAAGAGTTAGCGCTTCAAAAAGTGGTAATGCCTCTTGAAACCAACTTCTGCGTTCTTCTTCAATATTTAATATTTTTTCTTTAGCGTAATCAACAAGTTCATTTGATGATGGCAATTCTATGCCTATAGTATCTGAGGGGTGAGGTTGCAACCAAGGTATAATATGCCAAGAATCAACTTCTTCTTGTTTTTTATGACCAAGAGGCGCAGCGCGGAAACGGCAGCCATATATACTTGCAATTAGATTCTCTTCAGCATCAAAGAGTTCAAAATCAGCCTGGACAGAACGGGCACTACGGCGATTTATTCGTGCTCTGAATTTGACTGCTTTTGCATGTTTGTATAACTCTAGATGTCCAGTTTTTATAGGTAATAGTGCAACGCCTCGTCCAGCTTTAATCTCTATATGATAAAAATCTATAAGTGATTGATAACATATATCAAGAACTCCGGGATGAATAAAATATTTTTCTAAACTTAAATCATTTGAAAATTCGAGTTTAGCCTCCAGTAAATTCTCAGACAATACAGCTTCTTGTAGTCCCATAAAAGCAGGACCATACTCTAGCCCCAAATCAGTTGCTAGGCTGTAATGTGTTTCGTGACTAATCACATCTGCCTCTGAAATAACAGGATTTATACTTGGAGTAGCCAAACGCAAATCAGCTTCTAAAATACGCCCAACAGCATGCAGAGTCCATTCATCGAAAGAGAGACGCTCTCGGCTCTTTATCTGAAAACTGCCATCACGTGAATTGAGCTCAAATTGTAATGTTCTTGCATGCTCACCATCAAAAACCATTGGAGAGACTATGTCAAGCTCTTCTAAAGCCAGCCGTTCAACATTCTGCCATTCATATGCGGCCGCTAAAGCCATTTCAGCATAGGCTGCTCCTGGAAATACTATCGCATCACCAACTTTATGATCACTAAGCCATGGGATAATAATAGGATCTATAACATTTTCCCAAACAAGTTCTACCTCAGGAATTTTCCAACCGAGTAAGGGATGGACTCTACGGCGTTCAACGGAGAGAAGGGCTTCACTTGTTTTTGGCTGCCAATAACGTTCACGTTGCCATGGATAATTTGGAAGTTTTAAATAACGGCCATTTCTAGGAAAATAGTTATCATAATTTGGCTTTTCTACCAACATGTGAATGCGTAAAGCTGTTTCAGTAACACGTTCCAAGCCGTCACTATTTTTGTGCAATACACCTAAAACACGACCTTTTACTTCAGATGCTTCAAGACATTCGTTTATATAACGTTGTAAAATTGCGTGGGGACCTATTTCAACAAAAACTTGGCAGCCTAGTTCTGACAGTTTTGTTACAGCATCTGAAAAGCGTACTGGTTCACGTACATTATGCCACCAATAATCTGCATCTAACTGCTTTTTGTCCATTATATCGCCGGTAACTGTTGAAACAAAATCAATTGACTTTGTAGTCAATGGCTCTAACCCAACGAGGCTTTCAATAAGAGGCTCACGAATAGGATCCATCTGTTCACTATGAAAAGCATAGTCAAGATCAAGTATTCTAAAAAATATCCCTTTGTCTTCAAAATACTTCTGCATATGTATTAAATCTTCCATACTGCCTGAAAGAGTAATATTATTTGGACTATTGATACCCGCTATACTGAGATTAAGGCTATCTCCAAGCGTATCAAGCAGCTCTTGCATAGCAGTTGCTGAAAGTCCAACAGCAGCCATTCGTCCACTTCCTTTAGTCTTCCCTTGTTCTCGACTACGCGCTACAATTACACGAATTGCGCTTTCAAGATCTAATGCACCTGCTGCCCATGCTGCAGCTACTTCACCAACACTGTGACCGGTCACAGCCATCGGTTCTATACCGTGCTCTTTCAACATCAATGTAGTTGCAACCTGAATGGCAAAAAGTAGTGGCTGGGCAATTACTGTATCATCAAGATGTGATGATTCTTGATCCAGTTGCAATTCTAACAAAATTGAAAAACCAGCAACTGCTTGCATTTTGCTATCTAAATCAGTCATGATTTTAGTAAACTGTTCTGATTCACTCAATAAACGTTGCCCCATACCAATCCACTGTGAGCCATTACCTGAATAGATATAAGCAAGCCCTCCATCTTGAGGAAGAGCTTCTTCAAAAACAATACCATCGGTAATATCATTTTCAGAATAATTAGCGAGTTTTTGTTCTGCCTCTATGGATGTTTGAGCCAATAAGGCCAAACGTATTTCCATTCGACTACGCTTATAAGCAGTATTAAAAGCTATATCATAATAATCCTGTTGTGCCTTATTTAATAAATCTGAATAACTTCCTGATAAAGCTCTAAGCGCCGCATCAGAACGTGCTGATAGAAAAAGAGGAGGTAGAACTTTGCATTCAGGCTCCTGTATTTGCACATCCTGTTCTTTTTTCTGATACTCTTGCAATAGTATATGTGCATTTGTACCACCAAAACCAAAAGAATTCACACCTGCAATCAAAGGTTCGTTCTCATCTTTTTGTAATTTCATATATTTTCTTACAGGTTCTATATTTAAACCAGCGAAATCAATATGAGGGTTCAATTTATTAATATGAATCTGAGGTGGAAGTGCACGATTTTTTAGTGATAAAATTGTCTTGACAATTCCCGCCATCCCTGATGCAGGTTCCATATGTCCAAGATTAGCCTTTACTGAGCAAATTGGCAACGGTGTTTCACGTTTTTTCCCGTAAACTTTGCCAATTGCTGCCGCTTCAATTGGATCACCAATAGTAGTACCAGTTCCATGTGCCTCTACAAAATCAATATCTTCTGCTAAAAGACCTGTTTTTGAGAGTACACTTTTCATTAATTCTGCTTGCCCTTCACCGCTTGGAATTGTAATGCCTGTTTTGCGTGACCCATCACTGTTTGTACCAGTAGCTAAAATCACAGCATGAATCTCATCTCCATCAGCCATTGCCTTTTCAAGTGGTTTCAACAACAATACTGCACTACCTTCAGATCTCACATAACCATTGCCTGAAGCATCAAAAGATTTACATCGTCCGTCTGCAGAAAGCATTGATGCCTTGGTAAAACCAACAAATGGATATGGATGTAATAATAGATTTACACCGCCAACAAGTGCTGTACTCGCTTCTCCTGTATTTAATGCCTTACAAGCATGATCTAATGCAACCAATGACGATGAGCATGCTGTATCTATTGCTAAAGAAGGTCCATGTAAATCAAAAACATAAGAAAGCCTATTTGCAGCTATACTAAATGTGTTACCAGTCATAGTATGTGACGAGAAAGATGCCAGATCATCAACTCCTCGAGTTCCATAATCTAAGTTAGAAATACCTATATATACAGCACAGTCAGTATTAGCTAATGATGATGGCTGGATTTGTGCATTTTCCATTGCTTCCCATGACATTTCAAGTAATAAGCGTTGCTGTGGATCCATCCAAGATGCTTCACGAGGAGAGATGCCGAAGAAACCTGCATCAAACTCATCTATACGAGAAAGAACTCCAGCAGAAAAAGTAATGCTACGACCAGGTTCTGAACGTACATCATGTTGCAGTTCATCCACTGCCCAGCGGTCCGAAGGAATTTGTCCAACAAGATCTTTACCTTCTTTTAGAGCTTCCCAAAAGCTAGATTCTTCACAAAAATCTCCAGGAAATCGAAATGAAACACCTACTATCGCAATCTTTAATGAATCTGAAGAGTCTCTATTTTTAGTCTCCTTATTATTATGCAAAATTACCTCCAAATTTTATGAAATATAGCATAAAAGTATACTCTAAATAACTTAATTCTCGCATCTAAATCTAAGTAAACTAATATTAACGTTTAAGATTATTTGTAGTTTGAAGCATTTCATCACTCGTAGTAATGATTTTTGAGTTGGCATCATAAGCACGCTGCCCTGTAATAAGGTCTGTCAGTTCAACAACAAGCTCAACATTACTCAGCTCAACAAATCCTTGACGCAATGTTCCAAGCCCATCAATCCCAGGCACGCCTTCTACAGGCTGCCCTGATGCATCTGTCTCAAGGTAAAGATTGTCTCCCATAGAGTGTAGACCGGCAGGATTGATAAAGTCAGTTGTCTGAATCTGACCAATTTGTGTTGCCTGTGTCTGTCCGGGCTGTACTACTGTCACTGTACCGTCTGTACCGATACTTAAACTCGTAGCATCAGGCGGAACAACGATTTGAGGAATGAGATAGTAGCCGTCACTATTTACAATAGCACCATCCTGATCGAGCTTAAAAGCACCATTTTTCGTATAGACTTCTGTTCCATCAGGAAGTTCAAGTTTAAAAAACCCTTTTCCGGTAATGGCAATATCAAGCTGATTATCCGTCTGCTTGAGACTTCCTTCGGAAAAAATCTTATTTACAGCGGTAGGACGTACACCAAGACCTACTTCAATACCTGTCGGAGACTTTGTCGTATCACTTGTAGATGTTCCAGCGTACTCCATAACATGGTACATAAGATCTGCAAATTCTGCACGGGATTTTTTAAAGCCGATTGTATTAACATTGGCAATATTATTGGCTGTTGTATCTATCTGTGTCTGCATTCCGAGCATTCCTGTCGAAGCAGTATAAAGTGATTGCATCATAATTCTATATCCTTACTTTAAGATTTTCTGGCAATTTTTTCAATTGCATCTCT
>JALUKQ010000082.1 GCA_027056485.1 Campylobacteraceae bacterium
AATATAGATGTACTTCGTCATGCATTTAAATTGAGTAAGAAAAAATATGTTTATGACATAGAAGCCATTGTAATTTTACCTGACCATATACACATGATAATACGACCTAAAATTTCTACAGAGTATTCAAAAATTATTAGGCACATAAAAAGAAGTTTTGTTTATGGTTTAAGCCAAGAGCTAAAAGACCAAGCAAAAGCAGAAATAAGCCATGCTAAATATAACAGAGGTCTTGCAGGTGTTTGGCAAGAACGATTTTATGAACATACCATAAGAGATGAAAAAGATTGGTTAGAGAAAATGGAATATATTAAAATTAATCCCATCAAACACAATTACGTAGAAAACCTAGCCGATTGGAAATACACCTCATTTAAATAATCGTCAAAATCAAAATGGCATAAATTAAAATTGGAAACGGCGTAGGTCGGTTTCATAAACACGCATACAAACAAAGCTCTTAAGTAATATTTCATTTCTTTAATTATATTTTTTGGCATTTAAACAAATAGGGGATGTGTCGATTTGAGATGTTTGGTTTTGTCGTGTGACATGGTCACACCTACGAATAAATTAGATTTATTTCAACCGTATCTCTACCAATGATGGATTTTGTCGAGTATCAAGTATTGCATGAACGACAGCTGTATCGTATACAATCTCATAATAGATAGCAAAGGGAAAACGTTTAGATAACATTTTTCAGTTAAAAGAGTATCTATAAAATAATCACCTAAATATTCTGCTTGTATTTCGTAAAATTTTTGTCCTATTTTTAAATCTTCTTGTGCCAGTTCTGTAACGTAGAGTTTATAATCTTTCATCTATTAAATGAAGCCTTTAATTCGTCTAATGAAAGCATTTGTAATTCACCATTTTCATAGCGTTTTTTTCTCTCTTTTAAAACAGTTTCATGCCATGCAGGAGAGGCTAACTCATCTTCATTTTGTTTAAGGCTATCCCATAATTGTTCCATAAGGTACATTTTTTCAGCTACAGACATATTATTTATATCGTTTATTGACATGCTAAGTTCCTTTGGTTTTGATGATTTAATTATAGCTAATCTTTCTAAAGTATTTAATTTATGCCGTTTTGGTTTTGTCGGTGTAGTCGGGGACTACACCCCAATGCCATTGAATTAAGCATAAAATAGTTCGGGTGTAAATATGATATACTATTGCTTTGCCTGTTCCTTTTTCTTGAGTTTCTGTTGACATGTTGAGTGTTCCTTGATTAACTTAATGAAGTTTGTTAGCTTTAGATAATTTATATTTTCACTTTTAAGTAATATGTCATTTTAAAAAAATCTATTTCTCTGCTCTTAAAAGAGTAGGGTACGTACTATATTAAAACTAAATATGGTACAATATGAATAATTAAATTTGAAAAGGTTATGTTATGCAGCTAAGTCAAGATATAAAGCCAATAAGTTATTTAAAAGCACAAACAGCAGATGTAATTAAAAGTGTTAATGAAAACAGACGTTCTATTTATATTACTCAAAATGGTGAGGCAAAAGCAGTAGTTCAAGATATTAAGAGTTATGAAAATTTACAAAATACGCTAAATTTACTTAAACTTATTATTCAAAGTGAGAACGATATTGAAAATAGCAGAGTTACTAAACAGGATGAAATGTTTGATAGTTTAGAAGAAAAGCTTTTTGGTTAAAAAATGCAAAAATACACAGTAGTTTGGACCGATAATGCTCAGTCTGATTTAGAATTTATAATTGAGTATATAAAACAAGATAGTATTGCTATAGCAAAAGAGATTTTTTTTGCTATTAAAAATGAAGTAAAAGATTTAAATTATATGCCATTACGAAAACGAATTGTTCCAGAGTTACAACAGATAGGTATTCATAAATATCGAGAGATCATCTACAAACGGTGGCGAATCATTTTTAAAACAGAAGAGTTTAAAGTTTCTGTTTTATTGGTTGCTGATAGCACTAGAAATTTAGAAGATATACTTTTTGATAGACTAATGAAAAGTTAAATGTTCTTCTTTTGTATATAAATAGTTTCACAATATCTGTCAAAAGTTTGAATAATACGGCTCATACGGTCGTTAGCTCTTAGTTCAGAAAAAGGTCGTTCATCGTGAAACCAGAGTAGGTTTGGTACATCTTTTCTTAGGTGGGTGTCAGAGGCTTTTGTTTTTCCACCTTCTAGTTCCATAACAAAATAGAGAGCAGGGTAGTAGGTATACTGCTCAAAAGTAGTAATGATTACATCATAATTATGATAATTTTCAAGTACTTTTTCTATCTTTTCTTCACTGGTTATTATTTTTTTTTCTAACTCAGCTCTTAGCTTTTTTGCTTGGTCATCTGTTATGGCAGAGTCTGGGTTTTTTATCTCTTTTTCTAGTTCAACACGTGACTTGTTTTTCCAAATTTGAAACTCTGCAGGAAGAGCTTTTTGAACCTTAGCAGGGTCAAATATCTCTTTCTTTTTATGTTTCATAGAGAGTGTGTATTTGAACGCAGGATATTCAGGATTTATGATTTTAGCATAGTCGTAGAAGTGGTTTTTTTTCTCTATACCTTTTTCTAGCTCATTGGCTCTTACTGTTAGTTCTAGTTGTAACACTTGGTTTAACTCTGTACTGTTAAGTAGGTGTAATGTTATACCATTGTATTCGATTTGTCTTGAAGTCTCTAGTATAGTTTTTAGCTCTTTTTTTATTAATTGTTTCATAATATAACTCGCTTTTTCACTTTTAAGTAATATGCCATTTTTTATATTATATATAGCTGTTTTAAACGTTTTTAATAAATTTCACTGCAAATAGTAAAAAGGGTGCTGAATTTAATTGGGTTATTGTATATCTTTATTATGCCAATCTTCTTTGGGAATTATTTGTAAAATATATAAATGCCCATAAATCCATTTTAGCTGTGTTAGAGTATATCTGAACTCTAACAAGGGCTTATTTTAGCTCTATAAAAAGTAGTCCATATTTATTAATAATTATAGAAATATCTATATTACATTAATTGGTTAACATAATATAAATTCTATTAAAAAAGTATTCTACCCTTAGGAACAGTTACTCATATCGTAAAATAGTACTTTAAATAATATGTGAACATTTGTTCTCTAAAAAATTAATTTATAAGAACAATTGTTCATTAACAAAAGAACAAATGTTCTTATAAATTTTATCAAATCCTTGACATTATGAACATATGTTCACTATAATGATTTAATAGTTTTTATTTAAAGGAAATAGATGAAGATGGATAATAATAAACCTCAATTAGGAACAAAAGAACGTATTTTAGATGTATCATTAAATTTATTCTCTACAAAAGGCTTTATGGAGACCTCTGTACGTGATATTGCTTCAGGTGTAGGAATTACTCAAAGTGGTTTGTATAATCATTTTAAAGGGAAAGAAGCTATCTTAGGAGCACTAATCGATGAACTTATGTCCTCAGAGATAGTTAAGATATTTGAAAACAAGAGTATTGAAAGTTTGGCTCAGACTGGTAAGTCCCTACTCTTCTCAATAGCAACTATATTTAAACTTATAAGTTTTGATAAAAAGAATGAGGCACTGTTTAAGTTTTTGATGCAAGAGCTTTATAAAAATAGTACTATTAGAGACATATATAATGAACATTTTTATCAAGGAAATGTAAAGAAGCTATCTTCAGTCTTTTTCATAATGATGCAGAACGATAAAATAAAAGCAGCAGATCCACTTTTTTTAGCTCATGAGTTTTTTTCTCCCCTATTCTTTTATCAGATGCAAGTCAATCTTCATAAGATTGATGGAAAATCAACTTCTTCTATGGTTACATTATTTGAGAAACATGTAGATTTGTTTTGGGAAAATCATAAAGTGGCAAAGCAAGAAACTTTGTTTTAGAAGCGTGAATGTTTAAATTTATATTGAGTTTAAAAACTCAATATTTAAGAAAAAATGAAATATTACTTAAAAGTGAAATTAGTCAAGTTCATGCTCAAAGACAGCATTTAGTTCTTCAAAATATAACTCTTTTTCTATTATTTTTGTGAACTCATCACGACTCAAAAGAGTATGTGATATCATGCCTTTTACAACATGCTCTTTGTTATAAATATCTGTAAGTATATCAACATACTCTTGTTTTAAGTATGGAGATATACTTTTTAAATCATTCAATATATCAGCTCTATAAGCTTCAAATCCACCTTCTTTATAATCACCGAGTAACTCATCATTGTCTATATCATATACTGCTTCTATCATTTTTCTAAAGATAAAATCTTCAAAGTTTTTTGCTAAAACTTCTGTTTCATTCATATCATTCCAGATACAAACAACTGCACTTTCACCATCTGTTTTGATATTGTTATAAAAAGCATAAACAATACCCTCTTCTGTTTTTGCAAAAGGTATAAATGTATGTTTATCAATATCCCAAAACTCATCAAATTTAAAATTGAGCATATCATTAGGAGTAAGCATTTCAAAATCAAACCCACCTGTATGTAAAAGTACTTTTGGATTCTCTTTTATTTTAGGATAAATTGTATTTTCCCAAGTTTCACCATGAGCAAATTCAGTTGTTCTTTTATCCATCCAATCAATCATCCCATCATCCCATA
Source organism: Campylobacteraceae bacterium (assembly GCA_027056485.1). Classification (GTDB taxonomy): domain Bacteria; phylum Campylobacterota; class Campylobacteria; order Campylobacterales; family Sulfurovaceae; genus UBA1140. The sequence continues at coordinate 4,608 of JALUKQ010000082.1, forward strand.
ATTTTTTAAAAAATTTTGAATATTTATATTTATACTTTGACTCTAGTTTGGCTAATTCCATTTTTATCCTTGTGATATTTGGTGTTTTATTGTTGTGATTTAAATGTGATGCTTAAACTATACTCTATGAAACTTAAATTATAGATAAAACTTTATAAAATCAGTTAGGTTACACTATACTTCCATCATGAATAAATATGATGTAATTATAGTTGGTGCAGGTGCTGCAGGTATGATGGCTGCTATAACATCTGCTAAAGATGGTAAAAATGTTTTGTTACTAGAGAAACTCTCTAAAATAGGTGCCAAACTAAAAGCTACAGGTGGTGGACGATGTAACTTAACCAATACCCTTTCTAATGATGATTTTATGTCCCATTTTGGTAGAGATGGTCGTTTTATGACCCCTGCCCTAAATACTTTAGATTATAAAGCACTACAAAGATTTTTTCAAACTATTGGTGTTGAGACACATGCTCCAGATGGTTTTCGTATTTTTCCTGTTGGTCACAATGCTGGAACCATTATAAAAGCTCTTGAAGCAGAGATGCAAAAACTGGGTGTTGAAATTCTCTGTTCACAAAAAGTTGTTAAGTTAGAACATAATGGTACAGAAGTTACAGGTGTAACTACAAAGACCCATACCTATCTATCAAAAAGCATTATTATTGCTACTGGAGGAATGGGCTACCCTGTTTTAGGTGCAGAAGGTGACGGCTACCCCTTAGCAAAGTCTGTCGGGCATAAAGTAACAGAATTATACCCTGCTATGATGCCTCTAAAGACAAAAGAGAAATGGGGTGCAAATTGTCGAGCTGATACCATTGCAAAAGTAGAACTTAGGGTGAACATTAAAAAATACAGAAAACTTTTTGCAATTGGAGACTTAATATTTACTAAAGAAGGAATAAGAGGTCCTGTAGTACTGGACTTTTCACGTGAAATCACTCCCCTACTTTCTAAGTTTGATGAAGTACCTATCGTAATAAACATGATTAAAGGGATGAATGAAGAGCAAATTAGAAACCATTTTAAATCTGAAATAAAGAAAAACAATACTCATACCATACTATCATTGATAGAATCTCTTCTTCCTACTTCTGTTGCCATAGAACTTTGTAACTTAGCCTTAGCAGATACAGAACTGACTCTAAAACAACTCACAGGTATGGTTCGTGATAAACTCATACGTCTACTTGTTTCTACTCCATTAACTATCAACGGACACGATGGATTTAAAATGGCAATGATAACACGTGGAGGTATTTCACTAAAAGAGATAGAACCAAACACAATGAAAAGTAAAAAGATAGATGGTCTATACTTCTGTGGAGAGGTTATGAATCTTGATGGACCTTGTGGAGGATACAATCTACAATGGTCATTTGCAAGTGGTTATCTAGCTGGTAAATTGCTGTAAAATATTTCTTTATATGAAAATATAATAGTTCTCAATATATTATATTTTTATGTGTATTATATTTTAAAGTTATTCAATTATTTTATATAATTTTAAGTATTATCTTTAATATTTTTTCTATACTAATGCAATTAAAAATTAAATCAAGGAAAAAGATGAACAGTAAGTACAACAGAGAGATAATAGAGTTAGCTATTAGATATGGTTGCAAGACAGCCAAAGATTTTTCTATGTTTATAAAAAAATACAACTCTTACTTAGAGATATCAAAAAATGGAAGAATTCTTTATCAACCAACGCTCTTTAATACTCTTTATGTACACTAATCTTTTCTGTGCTTTTTAGATATAAGTCTTAAATACTTAAGAGGTGTAACTTTTTTCATCTCTTCTGCTAGCCACTGTATCTGAAACCATGCAGCACCTGAGTCTCTTAGGTCATAATAGTTTTTCAAGCTTCTAATGTTAAAAGTAATAACCATATCTACTTTCCAGTTGTCAGAGACTATGTGTTTGAACGCATCACCCACGTTTCGTTTCTTTTTCCCATTTTGTAAAGCCTCAAATAGTTTTTCACTATCACCTTTAAACTCTTCTATAAAAGACAAAGAAGATTTAGCTATAGCATTAGTCAAAAATGCATCATCTCTTTTATATTGAAAAAGCAACTTATCATATATAGAACGTATCTCTATGGCTAAATACTCTTCAGATGTAATAACAAAAAGGTTTAAAGCTAACAACTCTTTTAAGAAAAATTCAAAAGCTTCAGGCGTTTCTAGTCCAGCACCCTCTAACGATGCTACAAAAGCATTAATAACTGAGGACATGGTATAACGAGTGCTTCGTACCGATATTGCTTGAAGTCTATGTCGAGCATGTTCCTGTAAAACACCACGAGATGTTCCCTCTACTAAAAATGAAAGCGTCGCATGTTCTATGATGGAGTGATGATGATGCACCCAAGCTAAGTTAGAAAGCAGTGCTGACTCTTCTATATTGTTGACAGCATCTCTATCTAGTTCAGACATAGCATTTTTAATACATTCATTTTCACTATTCTCAAAACTATCGTAACAAGTTCTAGCAGCTATCTCAGCCACCCCTAGCCCAGAATCTTGTAAAAGTGTAACTTTTGGTTTTGTATATTCTATATTATATTTTTCTATTTTTACCATATTATTACCTATATTTTTTGATTAAAACATTATAGCTAAAATTAAATAATTACTTACCAAATTTTTTTCCTTGCACTTCTTTAATTGAGAAGTTTAGAGTCAATAAAAGATGGAATATTACTTAAAAGTGAAATTGATTCATTGATTTTTAGTCAAAAGAACTAAGAAATAATAGTCATTATCATTTAAGCTCTTTTAGATACACTATAACCAAAGGAGCAAATCATGAAAAAGCTCATAACACTACTCGTACTCTTTAACCTATTTGGATGTAGTAAAGATATCAATATAGAGGATATAAATATTAAACCACTTAAGCCACACTCTTTTAACGATGTTTGGAGTGAAGTGAACTCTGACCTTTATAAAACCCTCCCTCAAAACACCATATCGTTCGGTAAACTCTTTACTTTCTCTAAAAACATCATTTTACATGATGCTAAAAGAACTCTACTAGAGAGAGCTGATATACTAGAACCCTTTGATAAACTTGCCCACCCTAATGGAGCTTGTATGAGAGGTTACTGGAACATTACCAAGACAAACCCCTACTCTGGATACTTTAAAAATGGCTCTAAAGCACTCATTATAGCCCGTGCCTCTTCTGCTATGTCAAATACCAAACGGGGTGAAACACGTGCCTTTGGTATGGCTGGGAAGCTTTTTCCTACCACAGATGAAAAGAAGGTTATCCAAGAGCCTACGGCAAACTTTTTTGTAATAGATGATTTGGGAGGAACCAAAGCCCTACACTATACCGATGTAACACTTACCAATGAACCAAATGTTACCACCACTACTGAGGTTTTAAAAAACCTCTTATATGCTCTTAAAGTTAGTAAGGCTTTTAAAAATGCTGATACAAATCCAGGCATACGACAGCTTTATGAAATCTCTGAATTAGGAGAAAGAAAAAATAAAAATATTATTACCCCAAAATGGATGAGCATAACAGCTAGAAAAGGACAAACCATAGATGCAGAAGATTTTCGAGATGAGTTTCGTTTAGAAAAGGGTCAAACGTTAGTTTTTGAGATTGCTGTAGCTAATAAAGAAATTAATGGTAAAAAAAATTGGACAACCATAGGAGACATCACTTTTGATGACTCTTTAGTTTCATATACCTGTGACCATAGACTGCATTTTCATCATCCTAAATGGAGGAATAATTTAAAACATGAGTAGAGCTTTTTTATGCTGCGTTAAAAATAGTATTCTACTTTAACAAATGCCCTCTGTTTTTAAGTAAATAAACAGTAGTTAATTCAGAAAAAAACTCATAAGATTTCTCTGCGTTTACTATCTTATCTTCTGCTCCTATGAAGACCTCTATGGTTGTTCCTCTTTCTATGAGCTCTTTTATTTTCTCTTTGTCCCAAACATAAGATAAAAGTGCTTCTAAATCTTCATATTTATTAATATCTAAATTATCATATAGATTAATATTAGATGGATATACAACATTTTTTAAAAACTCTTTAACGTATGAAACCTCGTCAGCCTTGTAATATCGGAGTTGGGTTCGTATAAATGATTTTTTATGGTTTTGAAAGAATGCAGGAGAGAGTAAAATGAGTCTATCAATACGTTCTTTAGAATTATAAACATATTCAAGGGCTTTTTGAGCTCCGTAAGAGAAACCTGCGACACAAAAGTCACTGTTTATGAGTTGTTCTTCAAAGAACTTCTCTTCATCTTTTAGAGCAAAACCATTAAAATAAATCATCTAAAATTCTCTTGGTCTCTTTGGCTGTTATGGACTCGTTTTCTAGTAAGTACGTTGAAACATTTTCTACTACAGAAGCCAGTTTTGAAAGTAGGCTTGTTACCTCATCACTTGCTTCATCTAAAAGTTTTTGTGCTTCATGTACAGAGGCAAAATACTCATCAGTCATGGCAAACTCTTCTATGATTTTATGAGCTAGTACTTTAGCCAGTTTTATGTCCTCTTTTGCATTGGTGAAGAGTTCATCATAAACTTTTTGAGTAGCTATACGACCAGCTAAAAGAACTTTTAATTCGTTATTTAGCACTGTTTTAGAAAGTATCTCATTATGATGAGGAATAAAACTAGAAGATATGATACCTACTTTCTCAAACTCGACATCTAACCAGGAAGCAGTAACAGCTTTAGCAGCTTGATAAAGTGCTTGAATTTTACGTTCTTCTTCGTTGTATGTTTTTATTTTATGCTTACCTAGTAAAACTTTTTCTTTTACTGACTCCATATCTATAGTTTCTATGGTCTCTTTGTTCATACGTAAAGCATAAAGAGCTGCTTCATTAACCAGTGTGGCTAAGGCTGCAGAGTTAAAACCTATGGTCATGTTAGCTATACGTTCTATGTTGACATCATGTTTTTTTCCATTCAAATAAAGCTTTAACGTACTAACTCGCTCTGTAAAGTCTGGTAGACCTATATGTACACGTCTGTCAAAACGTCCTGCTCGTAAAAGTGCTTCATCTAAAACTTCTATTTTATTGGTTGCTGCTATGACCATAACACCCGAACTCTCTTCAAAACCATCCATCTCTGTTAAGAGTTGGTTTAGTGTTGCTTCTCGCTCTTCGTTGCTTTGTCCAGCACCACGGCTTTTACCTACAGCATCGAGTTCATCTATAAAAATAATACTAGGAGCCATCTCTTTAGCTTTGGCAAAAAGCTCTGAAACTCTCTTTGCTCCCATACCTACATATATCTGCACAAAAGATGCTGCACTTTGGTAAAAGAAAGGAACATCTGCCTCACCAGCAACTGCTTTAGCCACTAGCGTTTTACCAACACCTGGAGGACCTATAAGCAGTACCCCTTTTGGTAGACTTATATCATACTCTCTGTACTTAGCAGGGTAACGTAAAAAGTCTATTATCTCTTCTAGCTCCTCTTTTACATCTTCTATACCAGCAACATTAGAAAAGTTTATCGTAGAGCGTTGTGCTATGATATTTAGTTTTCCTATTTCTTGTTGTTTTACAGTCTCTTTTTTCTGTTTTTCTACCAATTGCTCTTGAGTTTTACGACTATCTCTCATGATGTACAGTATATAGAACATAAGCATTAAAAGTACAATAAACAAAACCATATCCATGGTCTCAGTAGATTCTTCATAATACTCTACTTCTCTTGCAGAGAAAAGTTTCTCTTTTTCTATAGCATCTTCTCCTACTTTATAAGTTCCAGAATTGGTATAGATATAAATGTAAGGAGATTTAACCATAATTTTTTCAAGAGTCTTATGATTCGATAATTCTGTTAAGGCTTTACTTTTACTAATAAGTTCAGGAGCTTTTTCAAAACTAGAGAAAATCAGTATCGCTACCAAAAGTAAAAAAGAGGCTATAATTATTTTACTATTTTTACTGGTAGATTGCCACATTTTTGTTACCTTTTACTGTTGCTTGATTAACCGTAATCCAGTTTCCGGTTAAATCCTCACTTGAACTTACTTCTATTTTATTAAAGTACTGGTCATAACCACTGTAAGCACCATTATACTCTTGCTCTATAAGTACTTCTAAGTTATGAGCATGTTCTTTTCTAAATTCAAGATTTTTATCTTTTATAAGTGCTGTAAGCTCTCTATGTCTCTCTTTTGCTATGTTGCCTTTTATCTCTGGCTTCATAACAGCAGAAGCTGTATTGTCGCGTTTAGAGTAAGAGAATGCATGTATATGGGTTAAGGGTAAAAGCTTCACTCGTTCTATGGCTTCTTTCCACTCTTTTTCATCTTCGCCAGGGTGTCCTACGATGTAGTCTGTTCCTATAGCATAACCATTAGATGCCAACTCTTCAAGAAGTACCTTATCACTTTTAAAGTCATTACGTCTGTTCATTAACTTTAACATTTTATCTGAAGTGTGTTGTAAGGCAATGTGCAGATGTTTCGCCATCCATGGTTCTTTTAACAGCTCTTTAAACTCATCATCTATCTGTATCGGTTCTATACTTCCTATACGTATACGTCGAATTCCACGTATTTGGCTCATTCTTTTTAGCAGTTTTGCCATAGAAGAGTTTTGATCTTGTCCATAACTACCTACATTGGTACCTGTTAATATAAACTCTCCAAAACCATTAGCTGCTAGTTTTTCAATTTGAGCCAATATCGTATCTTCATTATGACTTCGTGCATCTCCACGAACAGAGGGGATAATACAGTAAGAACATCTAAAGTTACACCCCTCTTGAATCTTAATAAATGCCCTACTTTTACCAATAAACTCTTCTACTATTGTCGAGTCTATATGTTTTAAATCACCTATTTGATAAAAAGGTTTCTCTATCTTTAGTATCTCATTTATTTTCTCTTTTTCAGAGTGTCCCATAACACCAAAAACTTTTTTATCAGTAAAAAGTGCTTCACCTTTAGAGTGAGAACCACATCCAGCTAAAATAACTTTAGCATCAGGATTCTTACGTTTTGAACCACTAATATAAGCTCGTACTGAAGAGTCTGCTCCATTGGTGACCGTACATGAGTTGACCATAATAACATCGGCTTCGTCTTCATTTAATGTTAAGTCAAAATCTTTTAATTTTGACATCATAACTTGGGTATCGAACTGGTTGGTTCGACAACCAAAGGTTTTAAAATATACTTTTTGTTTAATCATTATTAATAGGCTCCCCAGCCATTTGGTTTAGAAGTTGTAGGTTTTGGTGCTATAGGTTCTACTCTATGCTCCTCTGTTGGCTCTTCACCCTCTTCTACTTTTAATTTAGGTGCTGCTCTATTCATATAAAGTGACTGACTTGGGTAGGCAATAAATATGTCGTCTGCTTCATTGATTTTTGAAAGGATTTCCATAGATATGGTACTTCTAAGCGTCAATGTTGCATAAGCATTTGTTAAATACCAAGCTGAAATGCGTACTCCATAGGTGTCAAGAAAACCAAATATTCTAGGCTCAACAGCTGTGTTTCTCATACTGTATTTACTTCTAAGACGGTTTAATTGTTTTCTTGTCATATCGGTGTAGCCTTTTGAGTACTTTCGCGTTACCTCTTTGGCTATAAGTTGTGCTTTGGCTACATTGGAGTCAAACGTAATATAAAAGTCAATTCCATCCCAAACAGTTTTGAGCCCAGCATGAGAATAGTTGGCAATCATATCTGTAAAAACATAATTATTTGGAATAAAAATAATACGCCCTGTACGTCTATTTTTATAAACCGATGTCAAGGTAACATCTTCATGCAGTGTCATACGTAAAACAGAGATATCAACAATATCTCCAACATACTCAACACCATCTTTTACAAATTTCATACGGTCACCCACATGAATAGAGCCTGAAACTAAAATAACAAACCAACCCATTAAACTCATAAACCAATCTTTTAAAGCAATAGCAATACCTGCTGAGGCAAAGGAAAGAACAGTTACCAAGTGACTTACATTTTCTAAGTAAGAAAAAAGTAAAATTGTAAATACTAATACAATAAATAAAAAATTAATAACTTTATTGGTTCCATAAAAGAGCTCATTATCTGACATATACTTTTTTACTAAATATTTAATAAAAAAGAATAAAAGTAATAAAAACAATATAGTTGCACCAGTAATAATAGATTTTTCTATCTCTGCATTAATAGCATCATCAATATTAGAATTTACTTGAGAAACCTCTTGATTAAAAGCATTTGAAGCAGTTTTAAAAATCTCTAATGTCTCACTAAAATCTGTTATTTTATTCTCTGTGGCTCTTAACTCATCTACATACTCGTCATGACTTTCACCTCTATTTTTAACTACTAATTCTTGTAATATTTTACTTTTTTTATTTAATTTATATATAGCATCTTCTAAAACTTGGTAACGGCTTAAATACTCTTCTTGTAGGGTATTCAACTGTTTTTTAAAAGACATAGCTGTAATGATATCTAAAGGGTTTGTTACAGATGGCTCTTTTGTAATTTTTGGTGCTCGATATAGTACAACAAAAGGATCATTTTTATACTCATTGAGTTGCTTAAGTTTCCCCTCTATCACTTTATATTTTTTTGTTTTCTTATCAAATTCTTTTGCTTCTTCTTCTGTTAAGACTGACTTACTTTTATATAATTTAAGTTGGTCATTTAAAGCTTGAAGTTGAACATCTAACCGTTGATAGGTTTCATGATTAAAATATACACTGGCCCAAAGGTTATTCTTGATTAACTCTTCATCTATTTTTTTCTTTTCTGTTTTTAAAACGTTAATACGTTCAAGAAGGGTCTTTATCTCCTCTCTATGCTTCTTTGCTTTTTCTCTTTCTAATTCTTTTTGTAAATCTTCTTTAGTCTTCTCTTTACTAACATTTGACTCTTGTACTGTTTTTAACTCTTCATTTTTATCAATAATCTTATTAGAATTACTTCCATCATCAGAAGAGATTAACTCCATAATAGAGTTTTTAACCTGCTCTGTTATATTTGAATCAGCACCAAGTACTTGTGTAAATAACAGTAATAATATGAGAAATGTAACTCTCATCTATTCACCTTTTTTAGTAAAACTTTTTAATATTTTCTTTAGTACAGCAACATCTATATCATCCCGTACAACATGCTTACCTATGCCGTTTGCTAAAATAAATTTTATTTTATTGTTTGCAGATTTTTTATCTAAAAAGAATTTATCATAAAATCTACTAACATCTTCTATTTCATAACTTACGGGAAGATTATGTTTTACAAGAAATGCTTCCACTCTTTTAAACTCCTCTTCACTCATAATCCCCAACTCAACAGAGAGTGCATTTGCCATCATTATTCCAATGGCAACAGCTTCACCATGTAAATATGTTTTATAGTTGGTCTCATTTTCTACCACATGACCAAAGGTATGACCATAATTCAATACGGCACGTATACCAGATTCTTTTTCATCAAGATTAACTACCTCTGCTTTCAATTCAACTGAACGCTCTATAACTTTCTCTAAAACACTATTTTGAGAAAAGTCTGCATCCATTAAAAAATCAAAATAATCTTTATCAAACATTACAGCCATCTTTACTATTTCAGCTATACCTGCTGCAAATTCTCTTTTTGGAAGAGTCTTTAAAAACTCAGTATCTATATACACAGCTTCAGGCTGATAAAATGCACCTATAAGATTTTTACCGTATTTGTTATTAACACCTGTCTTACCACCTACCGATGCATCTACTTGCGATAGTAATGTAGTAGGTACTTGAACAAAACCAATACCACGCTGATATAAAGATGCTGTAAAGCCTGTCATATCACCAATCACTCCTCCTCCTAAAGCGATAAGGAGAGATTTTCTATCTAATTTATATTCAAAAAGTTCATTAAGTATACTCTCTACTGTTGCTAAAGTCTTAAACTCTTCGCCATCCTCAATAGTCACAACGTATAACTCTGCACACTCTATATGTGATTTTAACCGTTTTAAATGAAAAGCAGAAACTGTTGTGTTTGTTACAATTGCTACTTTACGATTAAAAGTAAGTTTCGGAAGTTTTTCAATGACCACGTTATATTTTACAGCTGTTTGATTCTCTAGATGAATGGGTACAATCATGTTTTTCTAAGCCTATTCTTTGGAATTATATGGCGACTATTTTATCTTAAATTACTATTTAAAGGACTTAATCTATCTTAACTATTAATAGGTATTAGTAATTCTGGATGCTTTTGAATCGATAAGAAATAATTACTAAACTTACTTGAGAAAAGATTAGTAAAAGAGAAGTTTTTTGTATTGTTTGAAAAAGGAGCAATATGTAAAATTTTTTCATGTTTTAAAAGCTCTCGAATAGGATTAACTCTTTTCTCTTCTATATTTATTTTAAAATTATAAAGTTTTGACAAGCTTTCATAATGTTCAACAATATTTTTACTATCATCAAAATCACCTTCTGGATTATAATTACACAGACGTAACTTTAATCCCAAACTTTCTGAAAAATCAAAAACTGAAGTTGAAAGAGATTCCATCTCTGCTTCACTACCCATTAAAACAATTGTCTCTTTTATATCATAAAGTGAACTATCCCCAAAAATATAAACTGGTCGCAGAAGTCCATATAGATGCTCTTTATAATTCTTTTTGAAAAAGAGTTGTTTAGTTAAAATAAAAAGACCAATATCAAGTTGACTAACATCATAATCTATATCAGAAAGTATTTCACTCTCTTTATAGTTAACTCTTAAAAAAATAGTTTTATCATCTTCCAAATTACGAAACTTATTTAGTGCACTTAAGTCTTGAATATTAATAAAACGAATATAAAGTTTAGTTTTAGGTAAAAGTTTTTTTAGATAAATAGCTTCTTCTATCTCTACATCTATTTCATCTTTTGTCTGTAACATATCAACTATTAAATACAAATTTTTACCAAAAGGCTCAGGAAAAACTCCTTGCCTCCTGTTTACTCTTTTATAAAGTTCTTCTAAAACAATAGGATTACCAATGACTATAAGTCTATCATTGGGTAAAAGCATGGTGGCATTATTGGGAAAAATTTGTTTCTCTTTTCTATAGATTGCAACAACTTTCCATTTTCTATGTGAAATAGCACCTATATGTCTATAGGCAAAACTACTTCCAAAGGGTATGAGTATCTCCATGATCTCACCTTTACCTAGACCAATATTCTTAGCAATCTTAGGAACATTGGGAAGCTTTTCATAAAGGTTAACAGATAAAATTTCATTCAGATTTACTATACTTATATTCTCATTATCTAAAACTAAATCATCCCATTTGCTAACAAAAACTAGCATAACTTTTGGATTGATTTTCTCTATATTTTCTAAGGTAACTAGAGCTTCATCTTTTTCACTCATAACTACAAATATTGTTGAAAAATCTATCTCTTGCATAATCTCATTTAATCGAAATAAAGAAGTAGGATCAATATCTATGAAATTAAAATTATTAATTGGATTACTAGAAATATCTGAATGATTTGTTGAACAGGTAATATAATATTCATTATCATTGATACGTTTTTTACTTACCCACTGAACAAAATGTTTAGCCATTTCACTATTTGCCAAAATCAATATATTTTTCATTTATCTCTTTTCATTTTAAATCTTATGGGTATAATTGCTTCTTTAATTTAAGGAATTATAGCAAAATGGATTTTCAGATAGATAAAACTGATGGTAAAGCAAGAGCTTGTACCATAAAAACTGCCCATTCAACCATTCTAACTCCCGTATTTATGCCTGTTGGAACTGTAGGAGCTGTCAAAGCTCTTGATGCAACAGATTTAGAAACTTTTATAGAACCAAGTATTATTTTGGGAAATACCTATCACCTCTACCTTCGTCCAGGAGATAATGTTGTAAAAAAAATGGGAAAACTACATGGATTTACCAAATATCCAAAAAGTTTTTTAACAGACTCAGGTGGTTTCCAAGCCTTCTCACTCTCAGATAATGTCAAAATAGACGAGGGAGGAATAACTTTTAAAAGTCACTTAGATGGAAGTTCACACTACTTTACACCTAAAAAAGTTTTAGATATTCAATACAACTTAGGTTCTGATATTATGATGATATTAGATGATTTAGTAGCCTTACCAGCAACACAAGAACGTATAAAAGACAGTATAGAAAGAACTACACGTTGGGCTGAAGAGTCTATAAACTACCATAGAGGGAATCAAAAAGAGGGAAAAGCTTTAGAGCAGAATATCTTTGCCATTATCCAAGGAGGAACAGATAAAGCTTTTAGAAAAAAATCTGCAAAAGAGTTATGTGCCTTAGACTATGATGGTTTTGCTATAGGTGGACTAAGTGTGGGTGAACTAAATGAAGAGATGTATAACACCGTAGAGTGGACTACTCAGTTTATGCCAGAAGATAAACCTCGTTACCTTATGGGTGTAGGAACACCTGAAGACTTGGTAGAGAATGTAGAACGTGGTGTAGATATGTTTGACTGCGTCATGCCTACAAGAAATGCGAGAAATGGAACACTCTTTACCTCATATGGAAAAGTAAACATAAGAGCAGCAAGATTTAGAGAAGATGAAAAAGCATTAGACCCAGAATGTGGATGTATGGTTTGTAAAACTTACTCAAGAGCTTACTTATGTCACCTATATAGATGTCGAGAAATTACTTACTTTAGATTGGGAACCATTCATAACCTATACTACTATTTAAACTTAATGAAAGAGATGAGAGAGGCAATTTTAGCTGGAACTTTTAAAGAGTTTAAAAAAGAGTTTTATAGAAAGAGAACTTAATATTATATTAAAGAAGATAAAGCTCTATACTATCTTCTTTATATGTTCCCTTTAATCTAAACTATCCATAATAAATTTACAAACCTCTTTTGTCTTAAAAAATGTATGTTTTTCATATTGATTAAATTTTTTCTTTGGTAATACCTCTAGTGCATGAGGAATATCTTTAAAATCATTACAACTAATAGCATAACCATTTGTGTCTACAAAATCGGCTATATCCGTCTGATGCTGATCTATTCTATCAAGATTTGGAACCACAATGATTTTTTTATTTAAGTCTAAAAGTTTATAAATAGTCCCTGCTCCAGCATGAGTAATAATATAATCATATTCATTATATAAAGTATTAATAGCATCTGAGTAAATAATATAAGGAAAGTTTTTAGGAATATAATTTCCATCTGAAATCTGAAATAATACCTCATATGATTGATCTAAATTTTTATCTAAAAATTCAACTAAAGCATCAAATTTGGTAGTACCTACTGTTACAAAAATTTTCATTATAATTGACCACTAAATTCTGATTTTTTATATAATTTTAATAGACTTTTATTGGGTACATAAAATTTATCTACTAAATAATATAATATTTGTCCACTCAATGACTTAGTCATAAATCTAGAATCTGTCTCAAAATGTATAGTTTTTGTATTAAAAAGCTTAAAAAATATTATGGGCAAAATACTAATTCCAGGACCTGTTGAGAGAATAATTTTAACATTGTATTTTCTCTTTATCTTAAACAAAGTTGATATTATTTTATATGGTTCAGTAAAAATATTTATTATGGTTTTAACTTTTGAATATTTATCTCGAATAATAGGTATTTCATATCCTAAACTAATACTATTTAATATGTCACCATTTTCATATATAGAAATATACTTAACATCTGACTCTACTATTAACTCTTCATCAATATAATTAAACAGACGTTGCATTTTTGCTCTATGTCCACCCTCACCATAAATAAATAAAATTGCTTTTTCTTTCATAATCTTCTTACTTTCCATGAATTTTAGAATATTCATCATATTTCAAGCCAAATAAACCTGCTATTGTTCCAACTGCTGCACCCATATAAGTACATCCCTTTGCAAGATAACCTTTGTTAAATGTAAATAATGATTGTATAAACATTTGAATTGCACGAGCAATTCTACCAAAGAACTTATATACAATATTAAAAAATATAGAAGAAGTTTTACCTTCATATATATTGGCTCTTGTTGAACCTTCTCCCACTCTATATCCCCTTAAAAAGAACCATTTAAGTGTAGCACGTGTTGCTGGAAATATCTCTTCTACTGCTGCTTCAGGTGTATAGTAAGCCTTAAACCCAGCATTAATTGCTTTAATTGAAAAATGTAAATCTGAAGAACCAGTCATTGCAAAACGTTCATCAAATGGTGGATTTAACGTCTCATATACATGCCTCTTTACAAATAGATTACCTGTAAAAAAGCTTTTAGTAGGTCTAATATTCTCTCCATTACTATTGCTTCTATACGCTAACTTAACCCAATTAATCTCATCTGTTTCTGGAATAATATTTACATCAGAATAGACAATGTCAGCATTATAATCACGTTCTACTTCTAATAATTTTTCAATCCAATTATTCTGAACTGGCCACTCATCATCATCTACAAATATTAAACTCTCTGCATCTTTTTTAAGGAACTCACTTACCACACGATTTCTTGCAGCTACTATTCCTCTAGTCCTTTCTACAAATAATTCTAATTTAAAAGGATAGCCTTTATTTATGAGTTTATCTATCACTTTTTGATTCTCTCCTGTCGCGTCATTATCAGCAACAATTACAGACAATTCAATATTTTCTAAAGATTGTAATTTGAGAGAGGAGAGTATTTTTTCGAGACCTATAGGTCTCATATAAGTTATAATTCCAACAGATATTTTCTTCATTATATTAATCCTGATTTAATATTATATATAGTTATTTTGTTTTATATCTGTTATTTTATATTAAATTAAATTTACTCCCACTTAATAGTATAAAAATTATTATCTTTAGTATATTTTCACTAATTTAATCTATATTTTTTCTATTCAAAGTCAATTCTATAGTATTTGTAGTTAAAAAATATTATTTTTATATAAATAATACTAATTAATATCTACTCTTTTCTTAACTATTAAGAATAAACTATTTCAACTCACCCCAAGAGTCTCCTATATTTACAGAACACTCTAATGGAACATTTAATTCCATAATATTTTTCATAATATATTTAAGTTTATCTCCTACTTCTTCAACTACCTCTTCTTTAACTTCAAATATTAACTCATCATGAATTTGTAATAACATAGCTGCATCAATATTTTCCTCTTTTATATAACTCTCAATTTCTAGCATAGAAAGCTTAATTAAATCAGCTGCTGAACCTTGAAATACAGCATTGATTGATTCTCGCATAAAGGCTGATTTTTGCATACCTGTTGCATTTTCATAATCAAAAATTCTTCGTCGTTTTAAAATGGTCTCTACATAACCTATGCTTTTAACATCATCTTGAATTTTTGCTAAAAAGTTCTGAATAGTAGGAAAAGCTTCAAAGTAATTCTTGATAATCTCTTTTGCTTCTGCTGTTGTAATTCCTAACTCAACTGAGAGCTTCTTCTGTCCCATTCCATATAAAATACCAAAGTTTACAGACTTAGCATAGCTTCTTTTTGCTTCAGCATCTTCTTCTCCAAATAGTTTAATGGCTGTAGCCATATGAATGTCTAAACCATTATTAAAAGCTTCTAACAAAGCTTTATCTTCTGAAAAGTGAGCTAAAAGTCTCAGTTCTATCTGTGAATAGTCAATACTTAAAAGTTTATACCCATCTTTAGCTACAAATGCATCACGTACAGAACGCCCAAGTTCTGAACGAACTGGAATATTTTGTAAATTTGGATCTTTTGAACTAAGTCGTCCTGTTGCTGTTCCTGTTTGTAAAAATGAGGTATAAACCCTATTCTCTTTATCAACTTTAGCTAACTTTAGAAGTGGTTCTGCATAAGTTGAAAGTAACTTTTGAGTTGTACGATACTCTAAGATTTTAGGAATAACGTCATGTTCATCTTTTAGAGAAGTAAGTACAGATTCATTAGTACTATACCCTGTCTTTGTTTTCTTTCCACCTTTTAGACCTAAATGTTGAAAAAGTATTACCCCTAATTGTTGAGTAGATTTAATATTAAATTCTGAGCCACATAAAGTATAAATTTCTGTTGTCAACTCCTTAATTCTACTACTTAATTTCTCTTGTAATATTATAAGTTTCTCTTTATCTAACTTAATACCTCTATTTTCCATATGTATAAGTGTATTTATAAAAGGGTATTCAACATTTTTAGCTTCATCTTTTAAATGAGATATAGATGCTAAATCCATGGCTTTATCTAACGCACCATAAAGCATAAGTGTCATCCATGCATCTTCTGCTGCATAGAATGTTGCTGATTCTATATCTACATTTGCAAAGGTTTCACCTTTCTTTACCATCTCTTTAAAAGGCTTCATCTCATATTTAAAAAACTTTTTTGCCAGAGCATCAAGCCCTACTTTAGAACCTGGATTTAAAAGCCATGCCATTATCATCGTATCTGCAAAAGGGAGGGTCTCCTCTATTCCATATTGATTATAAAGCAGTGATAAATCAAATTTTAAATTTTGCCCTACTACTTTTGCTTTAAGTATAACTTTTATTGCCTCTACAGCATCATCTATACTCACTTGTTCTGTTACACCCAAGTAAGAGTGAGCAATAGGTACATAATAGGCTATGTTTTCATTTAGAGCAAATGAGAATCCTACCATTTTATCTTTTTTTGTATCAAGCCCTGTTGTCTCTGTATCAAAAGCTACTAGGGCATTTTCATCTATATTTTCTATAATATTAAAGAGCTTATCCTTTGTATCAAGTGTTATAGCTTCAAATGCCTCTTCCTCAGCTTCTTCTTCAATTATATCTGATAAATCTACCCCAACTTTTGCTTTCTCTATAGCCCTACGCATCTCATAACGCTCAAAGTCATCTAAAAGACAAGTTAAATAGTTTTTATCTTCAAAGGCAAAACTCTCCAAGTCAAAATCTTTAAAAACATTTTGATCCATAGTTACCAGTTCCCTAGAGATAAAAGCACTCTCCTTACTCTCTAGAAGCTTTTTCTGAATATTTGCTGTTCCTGCATTCTCTATATCATCATAAATAGCTTCTAATGTTCCATACTTATTTATAAGCTTACTAGCTCCTACCTTCCCTATACCTTTTACCCCAGGGACATTATCTGAACTATCACCTAAGATTGCTTGAAAATTTATAAAGTCTTTAGGCTTAACACCAAATTTTTCAAAACACTCTTCTTCTGTAATCTCTTTTCTTTTAACAGAGTCATACATAACAACCCTACCATCTTCAATCATCTGATAAAGGTCTTTATCATGAGAAACAATACAAACTTTTAAACCTTGCTCTTTTCCATATTTTGCTAAAGTTGCAATTATATCATCGGCTTCATAACCTTCTTTGGCTAAATTTGCAAAACCCATTTCCCTAATCCAATCAATAGCAATAGGAAGTTGTTTCACCAGATCTTCAGGTGGTGCATCACGATGAGCTTTGTATTCAGGATAAATATCATTTCTAAAAGTTTTTCCTTTAGAATCTAATGCAAAAACTAAATAGTCAGTATTATGATCACGATGTAAACTATCAATTAAGTTTATAAACCCCGTAAGTAAGCCAGTAGGAAAACCATCTGAATTTTTAAGAGGAGGAAGAGCAAAATATGAACGGAAAAAAAATCCAAAAGTATCTATAATAGTTAATGTTTTCAAAATTGTACCTAGTTTTAATATGACGGATTCTATCCAATTAACTGTTATAGTTTAATTGGATAATTATTTCTTTAGTTTTATATTTTTAAAGTATAATATATTTTTAATACTAAATTAATATAAAGGAGCTTTTTATGCCTATGATAACTGACTCAACTGATCCATATAGAAATGCAATAAAAAGAACTTTAGAAGAAAAACAAAGTATAAAACGAAGAAAAAACTTTATAGAAAATAACCACAATGGAACAGAAAAAGCATTTTTAGATCAATCAGTAGAGCTACCAGAAAGTGTTAACAATGTAGTTGGCTTAAGTATATTTGCACTTTTACCTTACATAATTGGTGTTATATTTATCTTCTTAATTATTGCTCAAGCAAATATAGAGACTTATAGAAAAACTGATATGAATTCCTTCCTTTTGGCCTGGACTATTGGTTATGAACTTATAGCAGCTATATTACTTTTAGCTATATTAAAAAGTGCCATAAGTTTTAAGAAAAAATAATATATATTTAAATATCATTTTTTATTTTAATTAGCTACAATGCTTATAAAATATTAAAGGGTATTTAATGGATAGACCAATTGCCAATAATAATGAGATTAAAGTAACACCTGTTGATATTATTGTCTCTAAAACTGACATTATGGGAAATATTGAGTATGCCAATCAGATATTTTTTAAACTTTCAGGATATAACAAAAGGGAACTTACCTTTGAACCACACTCAATACTAAGACATCCAGATATGCCAAAAGTTGTTTTTAAACATCTTTGGAGTGAGTTAAAAAAGGGACATGAAGTCTATGCTTTTGTAAAAAACCTTACAAAGGAAGGCTCATTTTACTGGGTACTTGCCTATGTTCGACCTACACTAAATCCTGATGGAAGTTTAAGAAATTATGTTTCAACACGTAAACTAATGTCTCCTACAGCTAGAGAAACCATCGAACCACTTTATGCTAAATTACTAGAGTTAGAGAAAAGTACTGGAGTAGATGCTTCAGAGCAACTACTTAGAGATACAATAGCAGGTAGAGACTTTAATCAATTTATGATTGAACTAAATAAATAACCTAAATAAAAACAAAACAAAGGAAACATATGTTTAATTTTGAGGAACAGATGAAAAAGCTCAAGGGAGTAAAAGGTTACCTTGGAGCAGCCATTTTAAATAGAACAGGAGAGACTTTATACTTGGATGAAGAGGGAACCAATAGTGATATCGCATATTCAGCAAGTGTTTTTAATGATGTATTTTTAGAGATTTCAGAATCATCACTCGATATTGGATTTTCTGCTACAAATATGCTTGAAGCTAGAACAACAGATGGACATGTTTTTTTAATAAAAAATATAAAAGGTGCTGATGAATCAACCGATTTAACTTTTTTTAGTATCTTTAAAAATAATGGAAATGTACCTCTTGCAAAAATGGTTGTAGACCGTTCAGCTGTTAAAATTTTAGCTGAAATTGAGGCTATCTAATAACTATACTCCTGAGAAAAGAATGTTTGAGTAACATCTCTCATCTCTGAGCTATCTTCTATACGATTAACCAAGTCTCTAAATTTTGAAGCACCTTGATAACCTGCCTTAGAGTAGGTATGAAGATGTTTTCTAAATATAATAGCTCCATGCTCACCATAATGTGCAATCATCTGATCAAAGTGTTCCAAAACAACCTCTTGAACCAAAGCAGAAGTAACCGTTGCGTCTCCTGTTCCATTAATATAATGCTTCATTAATTGAAATATCCAAGGTCTTCCAACAGCACCTCTACCAACCATAATACCATTAGCACCAGTATGTTCTAAAACCCATTTTGCCTTTTGGGGGCTATCTATATCTCCATTAGCTATGACTGGTATAGAGACAGCCTCTTTTATCTCTCTAATAGCATCATAATCAACAGCTGCCTTATACTTTCCTGCTCGTGTTCGACCATGAACAGCTATAAAGTCAGCACCACTATCTTCACAAAGCTTGGCTTGTTCTATATGATTCTTCTCATTAAATCCTAGACGCATCTTAACAGAAGTATACTCTTTATTCGAATACTTTTTAATTGTATTAATAGTTTCAGCCATACGAGGTAAATCAGTAAGAAGTGATGAACCTTGAAGGTTATTAACCACTTTAGGTGCAGGACAACCACAATTTAAATCTATAATATCTATTCCATCACGTTCATTTAATAGTTCAACAGCTTGACGTATAATGTCTAAATCTGAACCTGCTATCTGTATACTATAGGGGGTTTCAAGTGAATTCTTTTCTAACATTTTAAAAGTCTTTCTACTTTTAAATGCCAAAGCATTAGAACTAATCATCTCAGAAACGGTTAAATCAGCTCCAAACTTCTTAATAACAGAACGAAAAGGAAGGTCTGTAAAGCCTGCCAGAGGGGCAAGGGCAAAAAGAGGTTTGGAAAAGTCTAACGTAGGCATTCTATTATTTATTTTTTAAGCATCACAAATATGACGGATATCCATCAAATCTGTAATTTTATATTTTTTATGCTCTTTTTTAAGATCATAAAGAGCCCTAAATCTTTTAAAGTCCTCTTCATCATGCTCTTCAAGATACTCTCCAGCTTTATCAACCATCTCATAATCAAAAAGTAAATATAAGTAAGCAATCTCTGCCTTAGAATATTTATCTTGATACTCTTTCCATAGCATTAAATTTTCATCTGGAGAGAGTTGCTTCATAGTTATAGTTGCTATCTTCAAATAGTCTGAACATTGTAATGTTGATTCTAAAGCCGTTATAAACTCATCTAAAATAGCTCTATTAAATCCTAAATCTTCTTCTCTAGTTACACGCTCAAGTAGTGTAAAGAAACTTTTTTTATCAAATACTCTAATATATTTACGTGCTCTAACAAAATTTTGAGTCATAGAAAATTTATTTAATGCTGCATTAAAAATTGACTCATCATATAACTCTTTTGACTGTAATACCTCTTCAGCAAAATTCTCATCTTTTTCAATTCTATTCATTAAATTTTTAAGTACAAGAGGATTTTTTGGAGAAAGTACTCTATCAAGCTTTTTTGATTTTAAATCTACATACTCTCCTCTATCAATTTCTGAAATAAGACCTAATGCACCTCTTAGTCTTTCAGAAATATCATCAACAGCTCCATCTACTTTTACAGTTGACACAGATAAGAGAGAAGCTGTCTTCTTAAGTTGAGGTACATTATATTTATGGGCTTTAGGTTCATTTAGAAGTGACCAATAGAGTGCATCATCTAAAGTATCAGTAGCTTTCTCCCACTTTTTAAATTTAAAAAAAGTTTTTGTATTATAAAACATCATATGTACAACTGAAGCCAACATAAGTATAAACATTGGTATAGTTATCCATACAGCTATAGGAAGATCTATAGGAAAACCAAAATAACTATAACTATAATTTGTTGGTATAATAGAATAAACTACTGACCCTATAATCACCATTAATATTATAGAGGCTATAATATACAAACCTAAACGCATAAACACTCCTTTATTTGTGCTCTTTTTCCACAACCTCTCTACAAGTTATGCAGTAACGAGCAAAATTTTTAACTTTTAATCGTTCAATATTTATCTCTTCTTCACACATTTCACACATGCCATAAAGATTGTTATGGATTTTACCCAAAGCTAGTTCAATTTCTGCTAATTCTTTAAACTGTTGTCCCAAAATAGCGTTATCTACTGCTGTTTCAAGTGACATTGCAGCATGATCACCTTCATCTTTAAGCTCATTTCTCCTCATCTCATTCATCTCTACTGAGGTCGCGTTTAAGTTATTTTCAATTTTTAATTTACGTTCTTCTAGTGCTGTCTTAAAAAATTTTAATTCTATCTCATTCAACATATGTATATACTCTCCTAATTATTTATGATAAGGATGATTATTTAGGATAGTTAAACCCCTAAAAATCTGTTCCATCAATACTACTTTCGCCAACTTATGTGACAATGTAATTTTACCCAAAGAAATGTCATTATTACATTGTGTCAAAAAAGTCTCCTCAAGCCCATAAGCTCCACCAATAAAGAAATTAACCACCCCTTTATCCTTAAGTAGATTTGAAAATTTTAAACTATTCAACTCTTTACTTGAGGGATTAAGTGCTATATTATAGCCAGTACTCAAATACTTCTGAAAAGCAAAACTGTATGATTTTTGTGAAGCTTCAGGAGAAATATCATGTGCTTTAGTAATCTCTTTTGTAAAGATTTCAAAAACCTCTACTTTTGCAAAAGGCTTTGCAATTTTTGTATAGTGTTCTATTAGAGGTGCATAAAGTTTATCTTTTGACTTTTTATCTACAATATAAATATTAATTTTCATATAAGTCACTTCCTATAACACGATAAGTTATTTGCTTATCAAAATAGTCTTTCAACTTAAGACCACCTATAAGCCCCACTGGGTGCTTAGATAATTTTGCTAAGTTTAATGCTTCATCCCCTAAAACTTTAGCTTCAAGCTTCGTTTTTGTACCTCTATAGGCACCCAAGCCTATATAGTCTAAATTGAGTTCATTAGCTTCTAAAATCTCTGCTTTATTATGAGTAGAAAGACCTAATAATTTATTACCTATTTTTTTTCTTATGATAGTTACAGCTTTTTCTAATTGAGTATTAAAAACTCTTATATCCTCTTGTCCTATATGTAATCCATCTGCATAATCAATTAAATCTATGCTATCGTTAACTATTAGTTTTCCATTATAAAACTTACGAATTAAAAGTAAATCATCTCTTTTCTCTTCTAAAGAGCCTATTTTATTACGATATTGGGCTATAGGAATATCTAAAATCTGGATTTTTTGAGAGAGTTTAGCTAAAGAGAGACCTCTTTTAGAGAGGACTTCTTTATCAAGTAAAGCATACATCATCTTAGGCGTGCTTAACCTTTGGATTATCTTCCAAAAAGAGTTTTAGAAGTCCAGCAATAGTGTCTTTCATATCATTTCTATCTACAATCATATCAATAAGACCATGCTCAAGCAAAAACTCTGAACGCTGGAAACCTTCTGGTAAATCAACACCAACAGTCTGCTTAATAACTCTCTGTCCTGCAAAACCAATCAATGCTCCAGGCTCAGCAATAATAATATCACCAAGCATTGCAAACGAAGCAGAAACACCACCCATAGTAGGGTCAGTCAATAGAGAAATAAATGGTAAACCTTCAAGATGCAAACGATTTAAAGCAGCAGAAGTTTTACTCATTTGAAGTAGTGAAAAAGTACTCTCTTGCATTCTAGCACCACCTGAAGCAGAAATAATAATAAATCCACACTTCTTCTCAATAGCACGGTTAATAGAACGTACTATTTTCTCACCCTCTACAGAGCCTAAACTTCCACCCATAAATGAAAAGTCAAAAATAACTA
Source organism: Campylobacteraceae bacterium (assembly GCA_027056485.1). Taxonomy (GTDB): domain Bacteria; phylum Campylobacterota; class Campylobacteria; order Campylobacterales; family Sulfurovaceae; genus UBA1140. The sequence goes on from JALUKQ010000082.1 coordinate 27,690, forward strand.
ATTCTGTATCCACACCGTTAATAGTACAAGAACCAGAAACAACCGATGAGGTCTTACCTGTTTTAGCTTTGGCTTCTTCAAGACGCTTTTTATATGACTTTTTGTCTATAAATTTTAAAGGATCCACTGGTGTCAAAGATGCATCATACTCTACAAAACTACCCTCATCACATAAAAACTCTTGTCGCTTTGCTGCGTTTATTCTAAAATGATGGTTACATTTAGGACAAACATTACACTTAGAGTCAACCTCTTTATAATACATAAGTGCCAAACATTTTGGACACTTAATCCAGTTATTCTGTTCACTCTCTGCACTGCTATTACTACCAATCATACTAGAAAAAAGGTTTGCAAAATTCATATTAGATGCTCCATTTTTATATTGCTGAAATTATACCATAAGCCTTATCAAAAATGAGTAAAACTACTCACCTTTCTTCTCTACAATTAATGTAGCTTCCATATTTTTAGGAGCAACCATCCAAAATTTAGAAATTTCTATTCTAAAATTATCTAAAATAATTTTAGCTTTAGCACTCTTTGTCTCATCATAATATTTCTGTAAAAGTCTTTTCATCATAAACATCTCTTGGTCTCTATCATCTGTATCTATACGAACAGCCTCTACCAATTCTCTATTTACTTTATCGAAGAAGTCATTGGTCTCATCATAAACAAATGC
>JALUKQ010000083.1 GCA_027056485.1 Campylobacteraceae bacterium
TCATCATCCATAACTGTATAGAGCCCATCTGAACAGAGTAAAATTTTATCTTTTGCATTAATAATGTTTTCAAAATAGTAAGGAGAAACTTCTTTGTCTATACCTATGGCTTGGCTCAAGACACCCTCATACCCATCCTCTTCTACTACTTGGTCATGTGAAAGCTGACTCAAAATTCCATCACGCTGCAGATAGATTCTACTATCTCCTACATTAGCAGCATAGAGTCTATTCCCCTCTATAATAGCAATGGTTAAAGTAGTTACCAACTCTGCTCGTTCATAGTTTACCATTGACTCTTCATATAAAATAGCGTTGATAGAATCAATAAATGTTTTTATGGATTTCTCTATACTCCATGTATTTGGACGATTTTTAAAGTTATTCATCAAATATGTAGTAACTCTTTTCGCAGCTTGGGCCCCTTCATCAGCTGACCCTACTCCATCACAAACTATAGCAATGGTCAAATCATCAATAGTTTTCACATCAAAATAGTCATCACCTTTTAGCTCTTTGCCTTTGGCTAAAGTAAAGCCTGAAGTTTTTATAGTCTGTTTGCTCATGGATACACCTCTTTTCTAAAATAGACTTCTTGCATAACCCTATATTTTGTAGATAATCTTTAGTGTGCATTAGATTTTATTAAATATACTCGAAGTCCTAGCCTTAGCTAAGTCGAGAGGATATTTAATGAAAGATGATGTGCAATAAAGAATATATACATTTATAGGGTTATGCAAGAAGTCTAATAGATTATAGTAGGTTTATTGGATTATTTATTTTGATTTTTGGTTATATTTTAGACAATAGGATTTTAAAAGAGGGTATAAAACCCTCTGATTTATTTAGACTTTTCCTCTTTATCACTAGAAGATAGAATTTTCTCTTTAAACTCTTTAAGTTTATTTGTTAAGTTTTTAAACAACTCTTCTGCTTTATTTGGTCCTTCGACCTCTTTTTTAACACCTTCCAATAATGTATGAAGTTCTTTATATGTAGTAGAACTTTTACTTATGTATCCCAGTTTTTCAGCTTTATCTAACTCATCAGATGCAGAAGAGAGATATTTTAGAGCAACATCTTTTTTCTCTTTTGCAATATCTGATGCTAATGTAACTAAATCCATACTGTTTATTAGTGGAATAGGTATCACTTCAGAAACAACTGTAAATGAATTTAGTGCTAAAGAGAGTACCTCTTTAGCCTCTTTAGGTTTGTTTTCCAAAAGATACTTAGATGTAAGTTTCAATGCATCAGGATAAGATGCTAAAGGTAAATTAACTACACTTACATCAATTTCACTTTGAAGCGTTGAAAGAAGCTCTCTGGCTTCTTGTACTTTCCCATCATTGAGTAAATCTTGTACTTCCTTAACTACTTGCTCAACATCTTTGCTTGTACCCAAAAAGTTTTTAACAACTACGCTATTTTTAACTGCTAATAACTTTGGTGCATTCTTGGCACTTAAAATAACCTCTAGTTTTCCCAATGCCTTTTCTATATCTTCTTTTGCTTTTTTATTATCACCTACATTAATATCCACAAATGCGTCATGTGCAAACTTTAGTGAGTCTAAAGCCTCTTGAACCAATTTTTTTTGAGTAAAAGCAGCACCATCTTTTGCCTTATCTACAGCCTTACTATTTACCTCTTTAACACTAAGTGTCTTAGTAATGGAAGCATTCACATCCTCTTTTGCAAAAGCAGAAGTATTAATAAGCAATGCAGAAACCAGTGTTGACATAATTATTTTTTTCATTTTTAATCCTTTTATAATTTTTTTATTCTGAAATTTTATTCAAAATATAAATTTTTTTTTGCTACTTAAGTGGCATATATTAGTGTCTTTTTCTATTAAAATAACAGTAGCGTTTATATAGCTAAAAAAATAAAAAAGGATTAAAAATGAAAAACAATAAATCATTACTATTTTTGATTTCAGTAGGTTTACTCTTAAGTGGATGTAGCAACAAAGAGGTAAATCTAAAAAAGAGTGAAAGCAATATTACTAAAAAAAATAATAAGTTAAATGTAAAAAATGATGAACTAAAAGTTGAAGTTTTACCTGTGGTTGATAATAAAGCAAAACTTGTCACAGAAGTAAAACCTAAAGTAGATTTAGTCCAAATAGACAAAATTAAGAAAGATGAAACTCCTCTAGTAGTTGTTGACCCTGTTCCTGTCGATGCTCCAGTAGAAAAAGTAGAAGTTTTACCTGCTGTAGATGATACGGTTACCACTGTTACTGAAGTTAAACCTACTGTTGAAATAATTGAAGAGATTCCAGTAGAAGAAAATCCAGCAGTGGTTATTGACCCTATTGTAGAATAGATGAGAGTGATAATTAATAATCTAAGGTGTTATTTCATCTCTAGGTACAAACTCCAACACTGTAGCATTAATGCAAAATCGTTGTTTTCCATTGGGTGCATCGTCAAAAACATGCCCCAAATGGGCTCCTGATTTTTTAGCAATAATTTCTACTCTTTTCATCCCCAAACTGTTGTCCTCTTTCTCTATGGTTGACCCCTCTACAGCTTTAAAGAAGCTAAGCCATCCCGAGCCTGAGTTAAATCGCTCTTTGGTATCAAAAAGAACATCACCTGAAATTTTGTCTATAAAGACCCCATCTCCTGTGTTTTTAAACTCTGCATATTGCTTACAAAAACGACCATCAGTATGTTGATTAAAGGCTACATCAAAAGCCTCACTATCAGAGCCAAGTTTAAACTCTCCAACTGCCTTGTAAAAAGTTTTTTCATCCATATAACCTGTATAAGAATGAACCTCTTTTCCATCTTCTATAAATAGGATGGTTGGTGTTCCTGCTATTTTAGAACTTAGTTTAAAACCTTTGAGTTCATCTTCTTTGGCTGTTCTCAAAGGAATAGTTCCTTTATAGTTTTTACTTACATTCTTTCTAAACTTTTCACAAAAAGGACAGTGTTCAGCATCTATCACCACTATCTCTTTTCCTTTTAGTGGGCTAATACTCTTTTTGTGAGTATCAATGTTAACAAATTTAACACCTGTTGAGTGGTTGGGGCAGTAGCCATTTGGATTTTTTTCTAAATAGTTCTGATGATACTCCTCTGCATCATAGAACTTATCTAAAGCCTTTATTTCAGTAGTAATCGCTCCATAACCTACTTTGGTTAGTAACTTTTGATAGACCTCTTTTGTTGACTCGGCTACCAATTTCTGTTCATCATTAGAGTAGTAAAGAGCAGAACGATAGTTATTTCCTCTATCATTTCCTTGTCGGTTACCTTGGGTGGGGTCATGCAGTTCCCAAAAAGATTTGATGAGAGTTTCTGTGCTTATTTTACTATCATCATAAACCACTTCTACAGATTCTGTATAATTGGTAAGTTTAGTACTATCATTTCTATGTTTAAGTACCATTTTATAAGTAGGATTTTCATAGCTTCCACCAGCATAACCAGCCTTTGCAGATATGACACCCTTTAAGTTCTCAAAATGTTTTTCAACACCCCAAAAACATCCTGCTCCAAAAACAATGGTTTGACTCTTTGCGTAAAGTGAGATGGAAAGGGTTAAGAGAAGAAGTATTTTTGTCATAAGTAAATCCTTTTGTTATGAATAAGAGACATCATAACAAAAGTTTTGTGTAAAGAGTATGTAGAAATACATAGGTTTCTATCGTATCAAACCTACGTATTTATATTTTAAATCCGTCCACCTGCCTGAACACCCCAAGTGGTTCTCCATCGAGTTTTAACCATGCTAAGTCCTGCTAATGCTACCAAAACAACTCCTGCAAAGATTAAGAACCCTACCATATATCCATCAAATGCACCTTTTGACCAACCAAGTGTTTTAATAAGTGCTGTACCACCAATTCCACCTGCTGCTCCTACAAGTCCTGTCATGATTCCTATATCTTTACCAAAACGTTGAGGTACAAGTTGGAAAACAGCTCCATTTGCCATACCAAGATTTGCCATAATAAGGAACAGAACAAATATGGCTAAAAAGAATGGTAAGTCCACCAATGCAGTAACCACTGCAAGTAATGCTACCATACCATAGAAAAAGTAGAGTGCTTTTATTCCCCCTATTTTGTCGGCAATGTTTCCACCTACAGGACGTAAAACAGCTCCTGCAAAAATAGTCAATGCTCCAAAGTATCCTGCTATTACCTTAACGTTTGGCTCGTTAAAAACATCAATTCCAAATGTTCCCATATCAACACTGTAGGTACTCATAAGATAAACTTTCATGTACCCTGCAAACCCTACAAAACCACCAAATGAAATAGCATAAAAGAGTGCAAACCACCATGTGTCTTTGTCTTTCATGAGTTTACCGTAATCTTTTAATTTTTTAGGACGAGATGTATAAACATCAGAAGGTGCATCTTTGGCTAAAAATAGATAAGCTACAAAGACAATAATTGCCATAACAGCACCCACTAAAAATACATACTCCCAACCCCAAAGCTCTGCAATTTTAGGAGCAAAAATAAAGTCAATAACAACCCCAATATTACCAGCACCTGCAATACCAAGAACAACTCCTTGAAGTTTTGGTGGATACCATTGCCCAGCTTGTGGAAGTGCCACAGCAAATGAAGCTCCTGCAAAACCAAGCCCCAGTGCAACCATAAGCAACTGATTATAAGTAATACCATCACCTTTTAGAAAAGCTGTTAAAAGTGCTACTATAACAATGGCTTGAGATACCAAGGCTGTCTTTTTAGGTCCAAACTTATCAACACCAAACCCAAGGATAATCCGTAACAATGCCCCTGATAAAATGGGGAGTGAAAGTAGTGTCGCTTTTTCCCCTGCTGTCATAATGTGACCTGCAAGTGCCAACGCCTCACCTATCTCTGTACTAAGTGGTCCGAGCATTGTCCAGACCATAAAACTCATATCGAAATATAAAAAAGCCATGAACAAAGTCATTCCGTGACCTTGTCCTTTTAATGCCTTAAATCCTGCCATAATTAACTCCTGTTTTGTTTTTGTTATGAGAATTATAATAGAAAGTTTTTATTTTTTGTACAATTTTATGATTAATTTTTAAGCAATGAATAAATAAGAAGAAAAGTAGGTAGCTACACTTCTAAGGAGGAGACATTCACTCACTAAAATAGTAAGCTACCCTACAAACTTAGCCACTCTTTGGGTTTAGAGTGACACTATAATTATAACATATAATATATATAATGCTAAAAAATGTTATGATTAATTTTTAATCATCTTAATGATTATTCTCTCTCTTCAGTTGTAACATTATGCTCAAACATCGTCCAGTAGGCACCATTTCTTACTATCATAGTATCTGTTGGGTGTTGAATATTATAATAGATATACCCACCCATTAAAAGCATAGTAATACCAAAAAAAATCAAAAAACCTTTCATTTCTCTTCCTCCTTATTTTCTTTATTGTCCATGTCATCACCATCTTCTACTTTTGCAATCACCAAAATAATTACTAAAAAGAGAACAATGATACCTGCGTAAATATAATCTAACATCTTACAAGTTCCCATTTATAAAAAGATAAAGTTTGCTTTTGTCTCTAAAGACCAAACACATACGTCCCTCTTTTGGTTTTTCTAAATCATACGATTTACTAAGGTAGATATAGGGTGATTTTTCAATGACCTCTACCATCTCTTTGTCTACCTCTTGAGCCACTTTAGGTAGTTTAGTCAATGGTATCTTTTCTATACCACAAGCTTTTTTTAGTTTTTCTATGACGGTTGATTCATTATCTGTAGTCATGCTAAAAAGATGAGGAGAGATGACCCCTTTTTTGTAACGTCTAAGTGAGATATCTTCTATCTCTTTATAGGGTTTACTTCCGAGTAGTCTTTCAAAAGTTACATTGGTAGTACCAAGATAAAAAGTCCAACTTTGAAAAAATATGAGTATCAAGATGAGAATAACTAAAATAAAAAATGGAATATTTTTAAGTTTAAACATGAAACAGTTTACCTTTCTCTTTTGCTAAGCTTTTTAATGAACTCTTCTCTTCTATGCTTGAAAAAGCATTGGATGGAATATAAAAAGCCTTCTCTTTATGGTAAAGAAGTATATCATCTTCTATGGGTACAAGACCTTGAATCTCTTCCCATGGTAGCTTAACACCCTCTTGTTCTATGCCATCTTCTGAAATAGATAGTTTAATCTGACTGTTTTTAAGTGGAGAGTTTTCATAAGTTTTTATAGCTCTTTGATGTATTAACCACTTTTTAATTACATACCAATAGAGTATTAAAATAGTTGCTAACATTAAAAGCCCAATAGAGCCACCTTTAAATGCACCTACCACACCAAACTGTGCCAATGCAATAAAAAACCACCCTACGTAACGACGCGTAGAGTTTTTAAATTGATGGTTATATGATTTAGTAAATGCTTTTTCAAAATTTTCTCTATCCCAAACATAGGTAATCTCCATTGGTTTAAATATGCTCATCTGATTCCTCTATATAAAGCTCTTTTTTCTTTATATGCCCCTCTTTTTCTAGTGCTTCTATCTCTTTGATTGTCTCATCATAGAGTTCATGATATTTGGCACTGTTTATTTTATATTTTTTTTCCTCTTTTTTTGCATACCACCAAGCTCCTACAATTGAAAGAGAAAAGAATGCATAAATCCACCATTGCCATCTACCTAAATCAAGTAAAACTATAAAATACTGTACTGAGAATAGGATAAAAAACTCCAGTGAAAAAATAAGTACCAAAGTGGAACTCTGTTCAAAATCAAGGGTATACTTTTCAATCTCTCTCATGGTTTCTAAATTTTGATTTATCTTTTTTGCTCTGTCTTTAACGGATACATCAAGTGTTGTTGTTTCTATATTTTTTAGATGAATATTACTAAGGTTGTACTCTACATTTGTCTGCATATAGTCTCGTAAAATTTGAGGCTCATTGTTAAGAACTTCTTCAAGTTCTTCTTCTGTAACTTGTTCTTTACCAACTACTTTTTGTACATCTTGTAATACTAAATCATAAAGACCAATATGTAAAATTTCATTAATCATTCTCTCTTTGTTTATCAAAGTTCTCTCCTTATTTACAAGATCTAGATTTTCTTAATAAACAGATATTTACTAAAAAAATCTATACGGGAAAAAATTCCCGTATTTAGATTTTTATTTTTTCTGTGCAACAACAGAAGGTTGTGGGTCTATACCAAATGTCGCTGTATCATCTTGTGCAGGAAGGAAAATTCCGATTAATCCTTTGAGTCCAACAGACATGATAATGTTGATTAAGAATATTAGCCAACCGACCAACATCATAACAGCAGCAATAGCAGCTAAAATCATAAATGTTTGGAACTCTCCATCCATATAGAAGTGTCGTCTTAACATACCATCTAGTCCTGCCATACCCATAAATGCACCCATTCCTAAACTACCAATTAAGTGTAGCCAAAAGTGCATATTTGACATCTTCATAGAGAAGATTTTTGTATTATTTGTAAGCAGTGGCCAAAGAACATACACTACACTGTAAAGTGTCATATATAGACCTGTAAGCAATGCAATATGTACGTGAGCCCCAATAATCCACTGTGTATTATGAAGAATTCTGTTCATACCCATATCGGCTTGAATAATCGCTGCTGGTACAGCTAAACCAAATCCTAAAAGACCTGCAAGGAGGTATTTTAACTCCATTGTCATTTTAAGTGGTCGTGCTTTCCATAGTGTCATAAGGGTAATAAATAGTGCTAGTCCTTGCGTAAGAAGCTCAAACATGGTTACCATCTCACCAGAAATCAGTTTCATCATTTCAGGTTGACCTTGGTCTGCTAGTAAGTGGTGAGACCAAACCATCCATGAAACAAATAGCTCTAGTAGAAGTGCAGCACGTGCTACGTTTTCCATAAAGAGTTTTTGCCCTGTAATCAGTGTTGCTAAAAGGTACCAAGAACCTGCTACATAAATAAGCACTAACCCATCAGCAACAAGGTCAAGTCCCCACCAAAAGAAGTTTTTGTACAACAGTGCATCTACGGCATGGACATCCCATGAAGCACCACTAGCATCTGCTAAAAGGTAAACAAGAACAAGTATACCTGCTCCTAAAATAACTAAAGCATCTAAAAATGTATCGACTGTTCCCCTAAAAATAGCCACAACAGGAAGAGAGAGTGCTGGTTCTTTTGAATATGGTGGTTTACCAGTTAGTTTGTTTTTAAGGTTTAATAGCCCATCAATACCAAAACCAGAGATGAAAAGCTCTTTACTTGTTTTGTTAGCATGTACACCTACTTTTGCAAAAATAGTTGCATAGATGTTGTAGATAAACCCAAGTGTTCCAATCATAATAAGTGCAACACCTACAATAAATACAATACCCCCAATAACATTAAACTGTGTAGTATCTGCTGGTAGTGGCCAATAGAGTGTATAGAGTGGTGCATAACTCCAAATAAATGCTGCTATCCAAGCTAAGGCTGAACCAACTGTAATCATAATCCATACGAAGTTTGCTAATCCTACACTATAGAGTGGTTTTTTAGTCAAATATGGAATCAAAAACATAAATGCTGCAAATACAAGCTGATAGGTTGAACCAAAAATACCAATAATTGGATGCACCGTCATAATAGAGAAAAAATGTGAAGCATGTCCCTCAATAGGTGGTATAGCAGGGTTCACTAAAGCTACTCTCATAAGTGTTCCCTCTAAAGCAGCTAAACCATAAAATAGAAATGACATGACAACAGCTCTAAGTGTCACTTTTTGCAATGCAGTCAATGTTGATGCATCAAAGTTTGTTCCTTTCATTAAACTCATCTTATACTCCCTTCTTGTCACAACCTGTGACAACCACTATTTTTTTTACAAACATATCATTCCCAGCAGGACCTGCATATTCGGTAGAGCGTACATCAAACTCTCCACACTCATTAAATGTCCAAAGTAAATCATTTTTAGAACCAGGGTTCACTTGCATTTGTGAAATCATACTTCCATCTTGACGGAATAGACCAAATCCATAAACCAAATCTGAACTGTGTGCATCAAACAGCACCTTTTCACCTTTTTTAATCTCCATCTTTTCCATATCAAATTTATGATTTGCTATTTTAATTTGAAATGTTTTATCAGGTGTAATATTATGTCTCATAATATCTTCTGATACCCATGGAATGGTGTTGTAAGTAAAGATGTGATGTCCTACCCCCATAGCTACCAAAAATCCGATATACAGATAGAACGGTATACGAACGATTGGTTTTGCTTGTTCCGTAAGCGTTAGGTTATATGCGAACCATGCGATAACTGATATAATCATCATGGCATAGACTGTATAAGCCACATTATGAAACTTTAAAAGTTCAACAGAAGTTTCAAAAGTCATTTTTTCTCCTTTTATTTATTTTAATAAAAAACATTATTTAACATAGTTTACTAAAAGTAATACATTATATGATTTTATTCAACAAATTTTCTTGATATGTATCAATAAATAATATTCTTATTGATTAAAAAATATACAATTTTATTAAATATAGTGATATTAACTGTTTCATTTATAGACATTTATTAAAATATATTATATTTAAAAATTATAATCTCTCTATATCTATTAAAATAGATTAATTTTAATATAATAATTGTCTAAATAATATACAGCAATCTTAACCATTATTTTAGATACTTTACTATAATTTAGTAGAAAACAACTCCAAGGATTAGAATGTCAGTTTTAGCAGAAGCATTTGAAAAAAGAAATAAAAAACAAAACAAAGTAGAAACCACGAAAGCTCTAAAAATGCCCATGGATGTTCATGCAAAATTAGAAGCCATTGCTGCAGCTGGATATGAGGGTTTAGCTAAAGAGGACTCTGCTTACTTTTTAAAATGTTTTGGTCTTTTTGATAAAGGCGAAGACTTTATGTTGCGTGTTCGTATACCTATTGGTCAGCTCAACAACGAACAAGCTGTACGTATTGGTGAAGTAGCTAAAAAGTATGGAAATGACTACATAGACATTACTACCCGTATGCAAGTAGAACTTCGTTACTTGCAAATAGAAGATATTGCTAAAGTACTTCAAGAGTTACAAGAGGTAGGTATTAGTACTTTTCAAACAGGTGTTGACAACCCTAGAAACATTGTGGCAGACCCACTAGAAGGAATTGCATTTGATAATATCATAGATGTAAAACCAATCGTAGAAGAACTTCAATCAAACTTCTTAGAAAAAGCCGAGTGGATATCGGCTCTTCCTCGTAAATTTAACACAGGAATCACAGGTTCCATGTCAAACGCTTGTAATATCTTTGGTCATGACTGCTGTTTTGTACTCGCAAACAGAGAGGGAGAGTTTGGGTTTAATATCTACTTAGGTGCAAGGGTTGGAGTACAAGCAAAAGATGCCAACCGATTTGTGGCTGTCGATGAAGTCTCTACTTTTTTTATGGCTCTACTAGAGACCTTTAAAGCGTTTGGATACCGTGACAACAGAAACAAAAACCGTCTACACTTCTTACTCCAAGATGTAGGCGTAGAAGCTTTTGTCAAAGCTGTTGAAGCAAAAGCAGGTAAAACATTTGCTCCTGCTGGTCAAACTTTGGTGCAGTCTCAAAATATAGCCATGGGTTCAAACAGAGTACTACAACGAAATGGAAAATATGCTCATAAAATTATTGTGCCATCAGGTAT
>JALUKQ010000084.1 GCA_027056485.1 Campylobacteraceae bacterium
TTTATTGAAGAGCCTATTAAAAAAGAGTCTAGTAAAGCAAAAAAACAAAAACGTACTCTTAAAAAAAGAGAGCCTCTTGAAGTTGTTGAAGAGGAAAGTACTCTTTCATCGGTAAATATTCTTGAAGAGTTAGATGAAAACCGTCAGCTTATGGATGCTCTTGAAAAAGGCACTATTGAAGAGCCTGAAGATTTTATTTTGCCACCGTTAGAGTTTTTAGAAGAGGCACCAACAGAAAAAAGAAAAATCAATGAAGCAGAAATAGATAGAAAAGTACATGAGCTTTTAGACAAATTGAGTCAGTTTAAAATTACGGGTGAAGTTATGGATATCTACTCTGGTCCACTGGTAACTACTTTTGAGTTTAAACCAGCTGCGAACATAAAAGTTTCTAAGATTCTAAACCTACAAGATGACTTAGCTATGGCACTAAGTGCAGAGACCATACGTATACAAGCACCTATACCTGGTCGTGATGTTGTAGGAATTGAGATTCCAAATGATAGTTTCGATACTATTTATCTAAGAGATATTTTAGAAAGTGAACTGTTTACGACATCTAAATCTCCTCTAACTATTGCAATGGGTAAAGATATTGTAGGTAATCCATTTGTTACTGACCTTAAGAAGCTTCCTCACTTGCTTATAGCTGGTACGACAGGTTCTGGTAAATCAGTAGGTATTAATGCGATGATTCTTTCTCTATTATATAGAAATGACCCTGACCATCTGAAGTTAATGCTGATTGACCCTAAAATGTTAGAGTTTTCTATCTATAATGACATACCTCATCTGATTACACCAGTTATTACCGATGCTACTAAAGCTATAGCAGCTTTAGCAAACATGGTAGGAGAGATGGAGAGACGTTATAAGCTTATGGCAGAGAGCCGTACAAAAAATATTGATAATTATAATGATAAAATAGCAAAAAGAGGTGGTGAGACCATGCCTTTTATTGTAGTGGTTATTGATGAGCTTGCTGACCTTATGATGAATGGTGGTAAAGATGTTGAGTTCTCTATAGCACGTCTGGCACAAATGGCAAGAGCAGCAGGTATTCACCTTGTGGTTGCAACACAACGACCAAGTGTTGATGTTGTTACAGGGCTTATCAAAGCCAACCTTCCCTCAAGACTTTCATATAGAGTGGGGCAAAGAATTGACTCTAAGGTTATTTTAGACCAGTTGGGTGCAGACAGTCTTTTAGGAAAAGGGGATGCACTTTTTACTCCACCAGGAACAAATGGTTTGGTAAGAATCCACGCTCCATGGAACTCAGAAGAAGAGATAGAAGAGATAGTCGAGTTCTTAAAAGAGCAAAGAGCTCCTGAGTATGATGAACGCTACTTAGTAAAAGAAGAGAGTTCACTTGTAAGTGGTGTTGGTATATCGGGTGAGCTAGATGAGCTTTATGAACAAGCAAAAAGTATTATTTTAACTGATCAAAAAACATCTATTTCATATTTACAACGTAAGTTACAAATAGGTTATAATCGTTCAGCAAATATTATAGAACAGCTTCAAGAGATGGGTGTTTTATCAACACCCAACAATAAAGGGCAAAGAGATATCTTGCTTTAAGAAGCTTGTGTCAGAACTACACAACCCTACTAACTCCTAGAAAAATAGTGTGCTTTAAAGTAACATTATAACTCCTATTAGTATAGAATATGTCACAAATATTTTAACGAATAGGAGACATTAATGTCATTACTAGCAGATTATAGAAAACATACCCAAGAGCGTGCAGAACTTGGTGTTCCACCTTTAGCACTTACAGCTGATCAGGTAGCTGAATTAGTAGAGTTATTAAAAGCTAACCCAATTGAAGATGCAGATTATGCAATGGAGCTTTTCACAGAAAAAGTACCTGCTGGTGTTGATGATGCAGCTTATGTTAAAGCAGCATTTTTAAATGATATTTTAGAAGGTAATGCCACTTGTGAAACTATTGACAAGATAAAAGCTTGTAATATTTTAGGAGCTATGCTTGGTGGATTCAATGTTAAACCATTGGTTGAAGCATTAAAAGATGATGAGGTTGCAGAAGTAGCAGCAGAAGAGCTTAAAAATACTATTCTTATGTATGATGCATTTAACGATGTAAAAGCTTTAATGGATGAAGGAAATGCAAAAGCTAAAGAGGTAGTTGAGTCTTGGGCAAATGCAGAGTGGTTCTACAACAAACCAGAGATGGCAAAAGAGATTACACTTACTGTTTATAAAATTCCAGGTGAAACAAATACAGATGATTTATCTCCAGCTTCAGAAGCATTTACAAGAGCAGATATTCCTCTACATGCAAACTCTTTCTTAGTTAATAGAATGGATAATCCATTAGATACAATGAAAGAACTTAAAGCAAAAGGTCACCCTTTAGCATACGTTGGTGATGTTGTAGGTACAGGTTCAAGTAGAAAATCAGGTATTAACTCTGTTCAGTGGCACATGGGTCAAGATATTCCTGGAATTCCTGGAAAGAGAACTGGTGGTGTTGTTATTGGTGATATTATTGCTCCAATCTTCTTTAACACAGCAGAAGATAGTGGATGTATCCCTATTCAAGCACCTGTTGGAAAGTTAGAGACTGGTGATGTTATTACAGTTAAACCTTTTGATGGTGTTATAGAAAGAGATGGTGAAGTTGTATCAGAATTTAAAATAGAGCCAAATACACTTCCAGACGAAATGAGAGCAGGTGGTCGTATTCCACTTATTATCGGTAAAGGTCTTACTGTTAAAGCCAGAGAAGCACTTGGTATGGACGCAGGTAATATTTTCATGACTCCTGATATGCCAGAAGATAACGGTAAAGGATTTACACTTGCTCAAAAGATGATTGGTAAAGCTTCTGGAATGGAAGGTGTTAAACCAGGTGTTTACTGTGAGCCTGTATGTGCTACTGTTGGTTCTCAAGATACAACGGGACCAATGACAAGAGATGAGATTAAAGAGTTGGCAGCGTTGAGCTTTGGTGCTGATATGGTTCTTCAAACATTCTGTCACACTGCTGCTTATCCAAAACCTGCTGATATTGAACTACAGCATACACTTCCAAAATTTTGGACAGAGAGAAAAGGGTTTATTCTTAGACCAGGTGATGGTGTAATTCACTCATGGTTAAACAGACTTTGTCTTCCTGATACAGTTGGAACTGGTGGAGATAGCCATACAAGATTCCCAATTGGTATCTCATTCCCTGCTGGTTCTGGTCTTGTTGCATTTGCAGGTGTTACAGGTTCTATGCCTCTTACTATGCCTGAGTCTGTTCTTGTAAGATTTAAAGGTGAAATGCAACCAGGAATTACGCTTAGAGATATGGTAAATGCTATTCCTCACCAAGCTATTAAAGATGGTCTTTTGACTGTGGCTAAAGCTGGTAAGAAAAATATCTTCTCAGGACGTGTTCTTGAAAT
>JALUKQ010000085.1 GCA_027056485.1 Campylobacteraceae bacterium
GTGGTTTTTCTAATGTAATGCTTGAGGGTATTAAATGGACTGACTTAAGTGGAACTTACCCTACTTATGTGTTTATTGCATTCCAAGGTACATTTGCTGCTATTACTATAGCTATTGCATCTGGTTCGGTTATTGGACGTATGAAGTTTTCTACATGGATGGTTATTGTTATCCTTTGGGGACTTGTTGTTTATGCTCCTATTACTCACATGGTATGGGGTGGAGATGGTGCTTACCTTTTTGATGCAGGTGCATTAGACTTTGCTGGTGGTACAGTTGTACATATGAACGGTGGTTTAGCAGGTCTTGTTCTTGCTATCTTAGTTGGTAAAAGAGCTGGATACAATAAAACTGCTATGAAACCTTTCTCAATCATCTTAACAGCTGTTGGTGCAGCACTATTATGGTTTGGTTGGTATGGATTTAACGGTGGTTCTGCATTTGGTGCAAATGCTATTGCTGGTCTTGCTGTTCTTACAACAACTATTGCAACGGCTGCTGGTGCTGTAACATGGATGCTTATTGAGTGGTTAATTTACAAAAAACCTACACTTCTTGGAATTGCATCTGGTATTATCGCTGGTCTTGTAGCAATTACTCCTGCTGCTGGTTTCGTGGGTGTTGGTGGTGCATTTATCATTGGTATCCTAGGTTCAGTTATCGCATTCTTTGGTGTTGTTAAACTTAAAGCTATGTTCGGATACGATGACTCATTAGATGCATTTGGTATTCACTTCTTAGCTGGTCTTTGGGGTGCACTTGCAACTGCATTCTTCGCACTTCATGACACAGACCTTTTATGGGATGGTCCACTTAAAGCATCACTTACAGACGGAAAAACTGCTGATGTTATGGGACAGTTCTTTGTTCAAGTTCAATCAGTAGCTATCGTTGGAGCATGGACACTTATTGGTACTGTTGTTGTTTACTTTATTGCCTCTGCATTGACAAGTGGTGGAAGAGTTGATGAAGAGACAGAACATAATGGTCTTGACGAAATGGTACATGGTGAAAAAGGAATGAACCTTTAATAGGTTCGTTTTCAAATAAATATGTAGGGATAATCCTCGTGATTATCCTTTTGTTTATATATAGATAAAGGAAAAATATGAAAAAAATAGAAGCAATCATCAAGCCATTTAAACTTGAAGATGTAAAAGAAGCACTGGTTGAAGTAGGTATCGAGGGGATGACAATCTCTGAGGTTAAAGGTTACGGAAGACAACAAGGTCACTCTGAACTTTATAGAGGAGCTGAATATGTGGTTGAGTTTATTCCAAAAGTAAAAATAGAAATCGTAGTAAGCTCACAAGAGTTTGCTGATGCTGCTGTGAATGCCATTAAAGAAGCTGCTCACACTGGTAAAATTGGTGATGGGAAAATCTTTGTATCTGACATCTCTAGCGTTGTTAGAGTTCGTACAGGTGAAGAGGATACAGACGCATTATAGAGAGGGTTTATCCTCTCTATTGATTTTTATTATTAAATTGTAAACTTTCTAAATTAGAATTTTTGTTATCTATCTCTTTTTCTCTTTTTTTATCTTCTCTACGTTTCTTCTTCATTTTCATTTTAGCAAGTTCACGCATATCTTCAGTTGTATCACTTTCATCCATAATCTCAATACCAAGTAGAGTCTCAACACAATCTTCCAAAGTTACAATTCCCTCTGTTTGGTCATAGTTGTCTTTTACTAAAAACATATGCTCTTTTTTCTTTATAAACTTATCAAGTACTACAGCTACAGAGATATTTTCATATATCGAGTAGATATTTTTCTGGATACTTGCAATAGTAACAGAATCATCTATAAGCGACTGCTCAAAAATCTTTTTAGTTAATACAATTCCTGTAACATCCTCTATAGTGTCAGAATAAATAGGAATTCTAGAAAACTTAAAAATTTCTTTCTCATTTTCCATAATATCCTTTATAGTTCTATGTCCCTCTAACGCAAATATAACAGAACGAGGGGTCAAAATATCTATCACTTTTTTCTCATCAAGTTTTAATACATTTTCTATAAAGTCTGACTCTTTTTCATCTATAACCCCCTCCTCTTCTGAGATGAGCATACTCTCTAAAAGTTCATCTTTTGTTGTGGTTGCTTCATCCTCTTGACCTTTAGAGATTTTGTTGGTTACAAGCAGTGTCATTAAAATGATAGGATAGGTAAGCCATATAAAAAACTGAATAAATCTAGCAGCGATAGGTGCTAAAGCTTTCCAATAAATTGCCCCTATAGTTTTAGGAATTATTTCAGAAAAGAACAAAATAGCAAAAGTAAGTACTACCGATACATAAACCATAGCACCATCACCATAAAGTTTTGATGCTTGAGCACCAACGGCTGCAGCACCTAGTGTGTTGGCAATAGTATTTAAAATTAAAATAGATGCAATAGATACATTAATATTTTCTTTGTGAGAGCGTAGAAGTTTTCCAGCACTTTGATTTTCCCTCTCTAAAACAGAAACATATGACATTTGTACCGAAAGCAGTACAGACTCAAGAATAGAACACAAAAACGAAACTCCTACTGATAGGAGAAAGAAGAGTATAAGATAACTCATTTAATTTAATAAACCTTTAAAATAAAATTATGGTCGCAAGACCTAAGAAGCTAAAGAACCCTACTACATCAGTAACGGTTGTTAATATAACAGTACTACCAATAGCAGGGTCAATATTTAATCTCTCCAATAAAAGAGGAATTGTTGCTCCAAAAAAACCAGCCATGAGTAGGTTTATAATCATAGAGAGGGCAATTACAAAGCCCAAATTCTCTATATGAAACCAAAAAGTGGCAATAGTTCCTATGATTATAGCAAATAAAAAACCATTTAATAATGAAATACTTACCTCTTTCATTATAATTCTTTTAGCATCAATAGAGGAGATATCACCTAAAGTTAACTGACGAACAACAACTGTTAAAGTTTGTGTTCCAGCATTTCCACCCATAGAAGCTACTATAGGCATAAGAACAGCCAAAGCAACCATAGAGTTTAAAGTATCTGAAAAAAGTCCAATAACAAATGAAGCTAAAATAGCCGTTACAAGATTTATCCCTAACCAAGTAGCACGTGTTTTACCTGCTTTTAAAATCTGTTCATCCTCTTCTACATCATCATTTAATCCAGCAAGATTATACATCTGTTCAGTTGCCTGTTCTGAGATAATATCATGAATATCATCGGATGTAATTCTACCAATTAGCTTACCATTTTTGGTCACAACAGGCATAACAAAAAGGTCATACTCTTTAAACAGACTTACAACATCTTTTATATCATCTGTATCAAAAGCTATAATAGGTTCAAAACTCTCTTCAGACTCCTCTATGTTCGCTTCAAAAGTTTTTTGAAAATCAAAGGTCAAAAGGTCATCTAAATCTATACTATAAAGGAGTACCTCATTTTTAGTAGTTATAAACAAATTATGAACATTCTCTAGCTCATTAGACTTTTTAAGTTTAGAAAATCGGTCAATTACATCTTGAACAACCTCATTTTCAGTGGCAGTAAAGACCTCCACCTGCATGTAAGAACCAGCTTCATTTTCAGCATACGATTGAAGCAGTGTAATCTCATCTTGGTCATCTTTATCAAGATTGTCAAAAACCTCTGAAGCCATCTGGGCATCATGCTCATGAAGCTCCTGCATAAAGTCAACTTGGTCATCACTCTCTAGCTCTTTAACTGCCTCAGTTAAGTCATCTACCTCTAGTGACTCTACCATATCATCAAAATATCTATCTGGCAGCTCTAAAGCAACATCACCTAACATATCTTTAGGTATTAGTTTAATAGCTTCAGAAAATTTCTCTTCATCATACTGTTTTAAAATATTTACAATTTCGGAGAAGTGACGTTCGTCATCTCCATGAGATGCTAAGTACTCTTGTAATAGTTTCATCTACAATCTCCATATTTTTTTGGAATTATAGTTAAATAGTATAAAAAAGAGCGTTTAAAAAAATAATTTTTACAGAACTTCTGCACCTCTTACACATCGAATATAAAACTCATTGAGTGTTGAATCTTTAGAAATAGTTCCATAATTAAAATCTACATTCCAAGCATACCCATCGGATGAAACATCTACTGTTGATGACCAGTAATAACCTTTTATAGATACATTTTTGAACTCTTTTTTAATCGCAGGCTTATACTCATTGATATCAACAATTGACTGAAGTTCTTTAATATTTGGGAGCCTCCAGTCATCTTTTTCTCCTAAAACCAACTCTTCACAATACTTTTTAGCACCCAGCCAATCTTTTTGAACCACTTTAGCATCACTACTGTCCTGCCAAACTAAGTCTCGCATTTCATTTGCATTTAAATTAAACATCATCATGATTAAAACCAATATATATTTCATTTGCATCTACTTCTCCCTTACACATCTAACGTAATGTCTTCTTGACTTAATAGTAGTAGAGGTTTTCCCTTGTCCAAAATCAATAACCCATGCATAATCAGGAGCAGAAACATCTTGACTTGATGACCAATACCTTTTAGGAAATGTCTTCTTAAATGCAGGAACGATTGCTGAATCATATCTATCATAATCAACAATAGTCAAGAACTCTTCATAAGTAGGAACTCTCCAATCATCAAAATTAGAAAACTCTAACTCTTGACAATACTTATTAGCACCATTTAAATCTCTTTTACTACGACTAGGGTATTCATCATCTTGCCACATTAACCCAAGTTTTGTATCGTTAACTGTATTGTGCTTGGTTCTGTGAAATCTCTGAAGTTTTATACTGTCTTTTTTATCAAGCAGTTTTCTATATGCCTCTGTAGGTTCTAACTTTTTTTCAAACTTAAACATGACATTCAGTGAGCCAGAAGATGAAACATAAACCTCTTTTTCTCCATGCTTTTCACACTGTTCATTAATAGATTTTACAACTTTAAGAACATGATCACCCTCTTCTAACATAAGAGGAGTAATCTCTTCAGTTAACTTTATACTTTTTTTACCATCTACATAAAGTGTTGCATTTTCACCTTTATAGTGAATCATGACCTTACCCTCTTTAGCCATAAGTGTTGAAGTTACAAATATTAGAACCATAGAAAACAGTACTTTTTTCAAAATCTCCCCTTATAATAATTATTATATTAAGTAAGTTTAACATAATTAGGTTAATTTTTCTCATATACCTTTAGTTCATTATACAAAGAGTCTCTCTCCACAGGAGTAAAGCCAGAGTTTTTAATAAGAGCTATAAACTCTTCTAGCTCCATACCATTGGCACTTGCAGCTCCTGCTGCTGACTGAATAGCCTCTTTTTCTATGGTTCCATCAAGGTCATTTGCTCCAAACTCTTGGGATATGAGTGCTAGGTTAATGGTACTTGTTGCCCAGTAGGCTTTGATATTTGAAATGTTGTCTAAAAGTATTCTAGCTATGGCATAGGTTTTTAAAACCTCTTGACCTGTAGGGTAGTTACAGTTTTTTAGATAATTGTTCTCTTTTTGATAAACAAGAGGAATAAAAGCATTAAACCCACCTGTTCTGTCTTGAACCTCTCTAAGTCGTAACATATGATCAACCCTATGTGCTCTGGTTTCCACATGACCAAAAAGCATAGTGGCATTGCTCTGTTTGCCTTTGTTGTGCCATTTTTCATGAATCTCTAGCCACTGCTCAGAAGTCACTTTTCCTTTACATAAGTACTCACGTACCTCTTCGTCAAATATCTCGGCACCACCACCTGGCATGGAGTCTACACCATTTTCTATCATTTGGTCTAACACCTCATCGTAACTTAATCCATACTGACGATGTAAGAAATCTACCTCGGCTGCTGTCATAGACTTTATGTGAACAGAAGGAAATTTTTCACGTATTTTTCTAAAAGCTCCCATGTACCACTCTACTCCATCATTAGGATTATGGGCAGAGACAATATGAAGCTCTTTTGCCCCTTTTTCTATGGAGTTGGTCGCAATATCTAAAATCTGCTCATGGCTCATGGTATATTGGTTAGGGTTTTTACGTGTCGCAGAGTAAGCACAAAACTTACAAACATCGGCACATACATTTGTAGGGTTAATATGACGGTTAATATTAAAATAGCTTTTTTTACCAAACTTCTCTTGACGAATCTCATCTGCGAGTTCACCCAAGGTAAACAAATCAAGTTCATAAAGAGCTTCTCCCTCTTCTTGCGTAAGTCTTTCTCTGTTTTTTACTTTTTCAATTAGTGTCATATCTACTACCCATAATTAATTTTTGCTATTATAACAACAATAGATAAGGAACGGATAATGGAAGATATAAAAGCACAAATAGAGACATTACTATATGAAAAAGCACCTGATTTTGAAATATCTAAGTTACTAAAGAGAGATATTAAAGAGTATTTTGAAACACTAGAAGAGAGTTTTGCTACCAACAGTGGTAAAGGTTTTTTACTAAAACATACTAGAAAAATAGACAGTATTATACAGATGGTTTACAAAGTTGCTATGCGTTCTATGTTCGGTACTTACATGCCCATGAAAAGTACCCTACCCATAACTCTTCTTGCTCTTGGTTCTTATGGACGTGAGCAACTTTGTGTCTACTCTGACATTGATCTGATGATAGTCTATAAAGAGGTTCCAGGATACAATACCAAAGAGATGATAGAGAAAATTCTCTATATTTTATGGGATGCAGGCTTAAAACTGGGACACCGTGTACATGAAGTAGGTGAGATTTTTGATGTATCAAAAACTGACATCACCATAAAAACTTCCATGATAGAGTCACGCTTTATAGATGGATCTAAACAACTTTGGGATCAAACCCAAAATGAACTCTATAGAATTCGTAAAGATAATCAAGAGGCGTTTATACATGCAAAAATTGAGGAGATGAGGACCTTACATAAAAAATATCCTCTAAGCATGGAACCAAATCTAAAAGAGGGAGAGGGTGGCTTTCGTAATGCAAACCTTGTATTTTGGTTAGGGAATATACTACATAATATAGACAAAATTAAGAACCTAGATGAGAACATCATCTCAAAAAAAGCTTATGATGAATTCTGGGAAGCTTTAGAGTTTTTATTTAAAGTTCGTTCTGCACTGCATTTAGCTACAGGGAAAAAAGAGGACCGACTTAGACTAGAGCTTATACCTGCTGTTGCTAACTATTTAGGATATAAAGCAACACAAAAAGATCAAATGAAATTTACACGAAAGGTTATTTCTCATCTAAAAACGATTAAACTACATACCACAATTTGGATAGATACTCTAAGTAACTGGTATGATAAAGAGAGTATGCTTTGTCCTAATAATACAGATAACTCTTATCTAGAACTGATAAAACAACTTTCTACTGCTCCTATGCAAAAGTTCCCAGTTCATCCTAGTTTTTTAAAAGCACTAAACTTCTCAGAAAAAAGCACCAACATAGAAGATGAAGTTTATGAAATTTTACTCAAAGTTTTTCAAAGACCTCAAAGTCATCTGGTTTTAGAAGCACTATTAGATAGTCGACTTTTAGGTTACACCATTCCTTATATGAAAAAAGTTGTTAATCTTCCTCAATTTGATGGGTATCATCAATATGCTGTAGGTATTCATTCTGTCAAATGTGTAGAGGCATTAGAAAATATAGAAGATAAACGAGTAGAAGTTTTATATAAAAACTTAACTGATAGAGAAAAACTTTTTATCAAAGTTGTTACCCTTATTCACGATGCAGGAAAAGGACGAAAAAGAGATCATTCTATAGTAGGAACAGTTCTATTTAAAGGTTTTTCTAAACGATTAAACTTCTCCCAAGAGGAGCAACGTATAGGGAAAAACCTTATTTTACATCATACACTTATGAGCATAACTGCTCAAAGAGAAGACCTACATGCTGAACAAGTTATTTTAAAATTTTCATCACACTTTCCTACTCAAAAAGAGCTAGATTTTATCTATATATTAACTTATGCAGACATGAATGGAGTAGGAAATAAAAGCATCTATAATGACTTTAATTCAAGACTCATAAATACACTCTATCATCAATCTTCACTAGCCCTCTCTAATATTAAATTACTTCAAGAGACAACAAAAAGAGTTAAAAAAGAGCAAAAATTAAAACAGCTAAATGAGTTTAAATCCTTCCCTAAAAGTTTACAAAAAAAAGTTCTAAATATTAACTCTGATCTATTTTTTATAAAAAACACTCCTCAACGAATTATAAATATTATTCAAAAAGTACGTACGCTAAAAGATTATGAATTTGTTATTACCAATGATAAATTTCTCACTATTGAAATTTTACGAAAAAAGAACCTTGATTTAAGTTATCTCCTTCATCAACTCTCTCGACTAGATATTGTTCAAATGGATATTTATAAGCTTTTTTCAGGTATCAAATACTTTAGAATTGATTTTAATGAGACTATAGATGAAGGTGACTATATACAACTACATGAAGTAATAACCAATGCACTAGAAGAGGTATATAAATTAGAGCTCAAAAAACCAACTATTAATGCTAAAGATGTAAATATAGACTGTAATCACTCAAAAGAACATGCCATTATGCAAATAAATTGTAACAATCAAAAAGGTCTGTTATCTTATATTATAAATATTTTTGACAACTTTAAAATTGATATATCTTCTGCTAAAATTTATACAAAAATGAACAAAGTGAATGACCTATTTTTAATCGAAAAGAATGGAAACTTTTGCCATAATACTAATAAAATTTTAAAAGAATTAACGGAGATATAAGATATGTGTGGAATTGTTGGATATGTCGGAAAAAACGAAAAAAAAGAGATTTTATTAGATGGGTTACAAGAGCTAGAATATAGGGGATATGACTCAGCAGGTATTGCTATTATAGAAGATAAACAATTAAGAAATTTTAAAGCTGTAGGAAGATTACAAAATTTACGAGATAAAATAAAAGATTATTCAAGTGAAGGTTTTGGTGTATCTATTGGTCATACCCGTTGGGCAACACATGGAAAACCTACCGAACTAAATGCACACCCACATATGGGTGCTTACTCTTTTGTGGTTCACAATGGGATTATTGAGAACTATCAAGCACTTAAAGATGAGTTACAAACAGAGGGAGTTAAGTTTTTAAGTCAAACCGATACAGAGACCATTGTTCATCTTTTTGAAAAAAATCACAACATCAACAACAACCCATGGCAAGCATTTCAAGATACCATTGCTAAACTAGAAGGTGCTTATGCTACTTTACTTATTACAGAGGCAGAAGAAGAGACCATCTTCTTTGCTAAAAATGGTTCTCCTATGCTTATTGGATTTAATGGTTCAGATGTATACTTTGCATCATCAGATACACCCATCATTGGAAAAGCTACAGAAGTCTACTACCTTGAAGATGGAGAGTTTGGTTATGCCAAAGATGGTGAGATAAAACTTTTTGATGCAAATGGAGAAAAAACATTCTCAAAACAAGCACTAGCAACAGACAAAGCAATGGCACAAAAAGATGGTTTCCGTTTCTTTATGGAGAAAGAGATTTACGAACAAGGTCAAGTGATGAACGATACCATGATGGGTCGTTTACTTGATGATAAGATTGATTTTGAAGAGTTAGATGAGAATCTTTTTGAGAATATCACCAATATTAAAATCTGTGCTTGTGGAACCTCTTATCACTCTGCTTTAGCATCAAGTTACCTCTTTGAAAGAATTTCAAAGATACCTTGTCAAGTAGAGATAGCTTCTGAGTTTAGATACAAAGAGCCTCTACTTCGTGATGACACGCTCTTTATAACCATCTCACAAAGTGGTGAAACAGCCGATACCTTAGAAGCTTTGAAAATGGCAAAAAAAGCTGGACTAAAAAGTCTTAGTATCTGTAATGTTGATAACTCTTCTATAGTAAGAGAGAGTGATGCAGCTGTACTAACCAGAGCAGGAATTGAAAAAGGTGTAGCCAGTACCAAAGCATTTGCTACTCAAACGATGGTACTTTGGATGCTATCTATTTATGTTGCACAAGCTAAAAAGAGCATAGATAGTGAGTTATTAAAAGAAGAGTTAGATGCCATGAGACACACACCAAAAGCACTTGTGGTAAACGACAAACTTCATACTAAAATGACACGTCTCTCTAAACGATACTTGCATGGTCATGGTTTTTTCTTTATTGGTAGAGATATCTTCTTCCCACTTGCACTAGAGGGAGCTTTAAAACTAAAAGAGATATCTTACCTACATGCAGAGGGCTATCCATCAGGAGAGATGAAACATGGACCAATCGCCCTAGCCGATGCAGAGCTTTTTACAGTAGCACTTATGCCAAAAAGTTTACATTATGATAAAATCAAATCAAATGTAGAGGAGTTATGTGCTAGAGATGCAACAGTTTTAGCCATCTCTCCAGAGTCATTTGACCTAGCAGATGATTTTGTTCAAACCAAATATGATGCTCACCCTATGTTAGAGTTCTTTGAGATGATGGTTGTAACACAACTGCTTGCTTTAGAGATTTCGGTACGATTAGGGAACGATGTAGATATGCCAAGAAACTTGGCAAAATCTGTAACTGTGGAGTAGT
>JALUKQ010000086.1 GCA_027056485.1 Campylobacteraceae bacterium
AAGATGAGAAATTCCACCCATCTCTATCTTCTCTCGTTTTCCATCACCATCTAAGTCCATTTTTTGTACTGATGGCTCTAGTTTTCCTTGTAAATCTGCTGTTCCTGCGATGGTTATGGTTTTTGCAGAGAGCAAAAGTGTGCTTAGGAGTAGGGTGGTTAAAAGTAATTTACTCTTCATTATTTTTTTCTCCTTTGCTTTTTAAGAAATATGCTTAAGTATAAAATAAAAATGTTACGAAAGCGTTGCAATTTATTGTTTTTACAGCTTCTTAAGAGCCTTAAAGTCAATAGCCTTAGTGTACTCTATTAGCTCATCTTTAGAGACTTTTGTACCTTTTACATTGACTACAAAACGTTTGTCTACCATGAGGGTAATCTCTCCTGATTCATTTTTCTTGTTGTATTTTATAGTCGCTTTTTCTCTGTTAATACGTTTTATTTCACCACCAGAGTTAAACATAGGGTTTGCAAACATAGAGCCTAAACCTTGAACTAAAGGAGAGTCGGTAATGATTTCTATGATTACTTTTGATTTCTCTTTTGTGTAGGTACGACTTAGAACGGTACCACCACCTAGCATACCAGCACCTGCTGTTTCAGACTTAGCATCTTCTGCTTTCCAACCCTCTAAAGCATCAGGAAGTTGGTCTTTTAGAGTGTTTCCACTTTGTTGTTTGAGTAATTCTAAAGCATAAATCACATCTTCTTTTGCCCCAGTAACATCACCTTTTTTGTAAGAAGCCAATGCCTCTTCAAGTGTATCGCTAATATCATCAGCCATAACAGTTGTGTTTAATAGCATAGTTGCTATAGATAGATAAGTCAGTAATTTTTTCATCTTGAATCCTTTAATGGTTAATACTATTTAACAATTTTAATATAAAAACGTTACAAAAGCGTTACAAAATAATTTTTTTTTTAATTTTGGTATAATTCAAAATTCTTTATTTAACACCAATTTAATGAATAATAGATATTATTAAGAAAATAACTTTTATTGGGAAAGCATGAAATCATTACGTCCATTACTTATTATTTTAGCTATTTTAGGACTCATAGTTACGCTCTTTGTAACCCTTGCACAGAAACAAAATATGGTTACTGTATTTGAAGGAAACATTGCCAAACAGCCACTACCTTTGACGTTAAATCATTATCAAGATGTCTCATGTGGAATGGTGATAGATGAGTTAAACTACGCTTCACAAGTGGTAGCACCCGATGGTAAAACATGGTTCTTTCATGACCATGGTGGTATGGTTAAGTGGTTAGAAGAACGAAGCTTTAAAGATGAAGCCGTTATTTGGGTTTATGCTCTTGACAAAAAAACATGGATAGATGGGAAAAAAGCTTTTTATACCAGAAATGAAGAGACACCAATGCACTATGGTTTTGGTGCTTACGCTAAGTCAAGTAACGATAAAATATCATTTAAACAGATGCAAGAGTACACGCTAAGAGGTGAAACGATGATAAACCCAAAAATACGACAACAACTTTTGGCTAAAAAAGAGACATTAACAAAGGAATCAGATGGAAACCATTAATATCGTCTCTATTATGACCATTGCATTTTTTGGAAGTTTTGGTCACTGCATTGGTATGTGTGGGGGCATCGTCATTGCTTATACAGGAACAAAAGTAGACCAAAAGTGGGGCAAAACCAAACAGGCAATGGCTCATCTTTTCTACTCTTTTGGACGGATACTCACCTATATGACACTGGGTGCAATGTTTGGGTATCTTGGTGGGGTAGTGACTTTTAACAATACCACTAATGGAATTTTATGGATAGTTACAGGTATTGCCATGATTTTAGCAGGTCTATCACTGCTTGGAAAGGTGAAATTTTTAACCCTTATAGAGCATTCATTTTTAAAGTCCTCATGGTACCAAGAGAGTTTTAAATCGCTTTTGCGTAACCAATCACTACTAAGCTTCTTTCTTTTAGGTATGTTAAATGGACTTCTTCCTTGTGGTTTAGTCTACTCATTTGCTATTATTGCTGCTAGTACAGCAAACCCTTTTTATGGGGCATTTGTTATGTTTCTATTTGGTATTAGTACGATTCCTGCACTCTTTTCACTAGGCTTTTTTGTAGGCTTTTTTAAAGATGCTTCATTTAGAAACATTATGATACGTTTGGCTGCTATTTCAGTGTTGCTTTATGGTGCATTTACTATCTATAATGGGTACAGATATTTGGTGGAGCCTGATAGAACGATTTTGCAGTGTCATTAACAAATGACACGTAGGTGTGACCATGTCACACGCCAAATCTCGGTTTAAATGATAAGGATATTATAATTGAGATATTTGGTTTTTACGTGTTACAACCAAACCCCATTCCTAAAAAAATAGACCAAAGGATACGCTGTAACTATAAGTAGATAGAGCGTATTAAAAATCATAGAAATAGTATAACTCCTATTTCGCTCTTCCCCTATTAGCTCCATAATCCCTGAACGAATACCATAAAAAGTTCCTATAAAAAGAGCTATGTAGATGGCATAGCCTACATAGTGGTAGTCGGACTGCAAAAAACAAAATGGGCAGTGGTGGGTGGGTAGTTCGTAGATGTAGGTTCCAAACCATGAGATGAGACTTATGAGGGCGATAACTATAAAGGTTATATTTGTTACTGCAAAAAGGTAGTTGATTTTTAGTTTATAGAACAGAACCATAAGTAGAAAGTTTCCATAAAAAAGCCCTAAAAGCAGGGTAGTGTTTATGTTGAGTATGTCACCTATGGCAGAGGTGGAAGCAGAGGAGTATAGCGTTCCACAACAGCTTACCATTTTGTCTATGTCGATGGCTGAAAACATAATGCCCTCTAAAATTATCTCAACCACTAAAAATAGAAAAGCTATAATGAAAAACTCAAACTTTATCTTGGTATAAGGCAGGTTGGGGTTTTTCATGTCTAGGTAGTGCAAAGTGAGCCAAAAACCAAAGAGGTAGAGGTTAAGTAGTTTTAGCATGAGTAGGTAGGTTCCATACTCTGTAGCATCAACCACACCAGCAGCACACATGGCACCTGTGAGAAGAGTGGAGATTTTGTCTAAAGTAAAAACAAAAAAGAGAAAAAGAGGAAGCTTTATGGCAAATATATATTTTATAATAGTAGCAGCTAAAAAGCTCTGTTTCTCTAAAGTGTATTGTGTTTGGGTGGTGGCGTTCATGTCCCATTTTAGAAAGATGTTGAGTGAAAGTATAAATACCACCGTAGCTAATAGTAAAAATATACCGTTTATAATGAGTAGGGTTAAGACCTCTGGCGTTAAAATCATAAAATCTTTCCAGCTTTAACTTCTATAATTCTGTCAACGAGGTCTATGTCAAAAAAGAGAGGGTCATGCGTGGCGATGATGATGGTTTTACCTTCATCTTTTAACTGTTTCAAAATCTCTATAAAATCTAAAGAGAGCTGTTCATCTAAGTTGGCTGTGGGTTCGTCGGCTATTATAATTTTGGGATTGTTGACATGAGCTCTGGCTATGGCTACACGCTGTTGTTCACCACCTGATAGGTTACGAACTATTTCATCTTTTTTATGAGCTATTTGAAACTGCTCTAAGACTCTGTTTAGTTTCTCTTGGGCTTCACTCTCTTTAGGGTTGGTGGGTACAAGGGGAAGTAAAATGTTCTCTTTTACAGAGAGGGTAGGGATGAGGTTGTACTTTTGAAATATAAATCCTATATCTTGTTGCCGATAATCAGAAGCAAAATTGTCAGGGAGTTTTGATATACGTTTTTCATTGACTAAAACTTCACCCTCTGTAGGCTTGGTCAGTGCGGCTATAAGTGAAAGAATGGTACTTTTTCCACTTCCACTCACTCCTTTTAAAACTACAAGTTGCCCCTCTTTTATGTGAAGGTTTATGTTATCTAAGGCTTTTACATTATGGTTTTTGTTAAGTTCATATATTTTGCTTACATTTTTAAGAGTTATCATGTTTTATTATAGCGAAATAGAGGTATAATTTCCCATGAAAAAAACAACTCCAAACACTCCATGCCCTTGTGGTAGCCGTATAAAATATAAAAAATGTTGTGCCATATACCATAAAGGTGCTTTAGCAAAAACTGCTTTAGAGCTTATGAAGTCACGTTATGTGGCATATGCTGTGGGTGATGCTTCATATATTATAAAAACTACTCATCCCAATAACCCTGACTATAGCGAAGACACAAAATCTTGGAAAGAAAGTATAGAGCTTTTTTCTAATAAGACAGAGTTTCTAGGCTTAGAGATAGTTGAGTTTATAGATGGAGAAGAGGAGGCATTTGTAACCTTTAAAGCAAAATTATCTTCTGGTGATATGGAGGAGAAGAGCCGATTTTTAAAGGTAAATGGCAGGTGGTTTTATGAGAGTGGAAGTATAAAAATAATAAATTAGTCAAATAATTAATTAAGAACAAAAAATAATAATATATAATGTTACATCTTTGAATTTAAAAAGGAATAAAATGAAAACAGTAGTAATGATTTTGGGACTATTACTTTTAGGAGCTATGGCATATTTTGGTTATAGCTATGGTGTAGAAAAAAGTGAAGAGATAAATAAGGTAAAGAGTAGCGATAAGATTATCGAAGAGAAAGTAAAGTCTATTGATACTGAAGTTGCTATAGAAGAAGATGCTAATGAAGAACAAAAAGAGGCAGATATTGCAGTGAAGTCTTCTATTGAAGAAGATATTCCTACTGAAGAGATAGAAGAGCTCATAGAGGAAGAGGATATTATAGAAAATGAAGAGGGTGTTGAATCAGATATGCCTGAAAATATAGAAGATATTATAGATGAACAGGAGGCTTTGATGGAAGAAGCTGCAAAAGAAGAACTTGAGCCTAAAGATAATAATGATAGCAAACCTTATATATCATCAGAAGAGATGATGCAAAAAGTTGAAAAAGAGAAAGCTGGGGTTCCTCTTTTAGAGACAGAAGAGGAGAGAATTATTAGAGAAGAAGAGGAAAAAAATCAAGAAGCAATGGCTGAAGACAATGTTAGCGAATAACTTCATCAACCTCTAAAGTTGCAGCTCTCCATGACGGAATAATGGTTGCAGCCACATAAATAGGAACCGATAAAAAGAAGACTAAAAACAGTGTTTGAATGTCAAAAACAAATGGCAACTCAAATGAGGTTTTTAGTTGTGAATACCCTACAAATATGTTACGTAGTAGTGGAGCTTGGAAAAGGTAGACAAAAGTAAAGGCTAAAAGTATTCCTACTAAAAAAGCCAAAAATGAGAGGATAAATGCTTCATAAAACTTCTCTTTTAGAACATCATCAACCCTCCAACCTATGGCTTTGAGTATGCCTATTTCTCGTTTCTCTTCTGAACTTAGTCCTGATGCTTTGTCATAAATAATCATGAAAAAAGTAAAGAGAGCTACTGTAAAGAGTGCCAAGAAAACTCCTGACTTATAGTCAAAAATATTTTGGTAACTCACGTGTAAATCGTTTGAGGTGATGACTCTGCTATCTGGGTAGAGGAGTTTTATTTTAGAGGCAATGGTTGTGATTTCTTCAGGATTTGGGACTTTGACTACTATGTCAGTGGCTTTATCTTTGGCTATGTCAAAAATCTCTCGTACATTTTGTGTTGACATGAGTATCATATCGTTTGATTCAAGTTGGGTATCACCCTTAAATGTACCTGCTATGCTTAACTGTTTAAATGTACCATCAGGCTTTATGAAGTTGAAGTATTTGTTGTAGTAGTTTTTCTCCATTATTTTTTTTACGCCTTCTCCTACAACCATCTGCTTACTGCTGTCAAGTTCATCAAAATCAAACTTGTTAACTACGGTATCAAAACTTTTTTTGTATTGCTGTGCATACTGCTCTATACCCATAACCGAGAAGTTAACACCTGCATTTTCAAAGTAGTAGTAACCCCATACTCTAGGCAGAGCCTCACTAACTCCTGTTATGTTTAGTATCTCATCGGCAACAGAGGTATCTATGTCATAGTGTCGTCCTGCTTTGATTTTCTGTACAACTATTTGAGGTAGTGCATCTACTGTACTTTGTAGTTCATGTTTAATGGAACCTGTTATAAAAAACATTGAACTAAGCAGAGCTGTTAGGAGGGTAAAAACCACCATGATAAAAATATTTTTACTCCTGTTTCTAAAGAGAGCATTAATGGCATATTCGATAAGATATAGGTTTATTTTACGGCTCAATGGTTGATTCCTTGTTGATAATATGTGAGTGAGAGTAGGTAAAAGTAGAGGGGAAATACTCTCTCAAGTCTGGGTCATCTCTATAAATAGAGAAGAGGTCAGCTAAGCTTCTGTGGCGAACAGCTGTGGTTTCTGTTACTATGGCAAGGTCAGGTAGACCAGCTATTTGAACAAAATACTCTTTTTGGGTTTTTGCACTATTTGAGATAGATTTGGTACTTTGTAAGTAGAGTAACTCTATTAGTAAAAAAGCACTCACCCCCATAAAAATATAGAAGAGATAGGTACTTTTTTTATGCATGAAATCCTCTTATTTATCTAGTTTAAAAACATCTTCTTTTGTTATTTTATCAAAAGTAACTATAGATTTACCATGATGGTCATGTAAAAACGTTTTAGCATCGGTCTCTTTTTCAAATGGTATTAGCTCGTCTCCCATAGGACCAGTTACATCAGAACCCATAACATAAAAGGCTTTTGCTCCATCTATTGCTTTTTGAGAGTAGTAGTCAGTAACTACAATATGCTCAATGTTCTCTTTTTTAGCATCTTCATAATTCCCCCAAGCATTAGCATCGAAGTAGAACTTCATAAGGTCTTTTACTCCATCAAATGAGTAGTGTTGCTCTTTTTTACCATTTTTATAAAATATCTGTGCAACCCATTTTGGATACTTATAGGTAAACATACCACATACTGGACACTTTTCATCTTTGTCTACTACCTTTTCGACTCCATCTTTAGACTCTTTAACACGTTTAACTTCCCAAAGGTAGAGTGCCACGGCTTGAAGTTGTTTCTCATTTAGTGGTTTACATAGTTTGTCATCAGAAGCAATGGCTGATTTTAGTTGATTAATCTCTTTATATGCCATTGGGTCAATGTTGTTTTGACATTTTTTCTCAAAAATCTTTTTCCCCATAGGGTACATTTTTTTCTCTTTTTTCATCTGAACCATGGCAATATCTTTTTCTAAAGAGGCATTGGCTTTGGCAAAAGCAGTTTTAAAATCTGTAACTTCGCCACCATACTTTTTTGCAAAGGCGTTAGCCTCATCTTCACTAGCAAAAGCAAGTTTAGAAACTTTTGCCATGGTTCCTTTTATTTTAGAGTTAAAAACATAAAATGCTTTGTTGGCATCTATAAGTTTTTCAGAGTTTACGTCAACGACTTGAATGCTACTTAAAGAGATGTTATGCTCATGACTGTCAACAGCTAAACAACGCATAGAGCAGTATTGTCTGTTTTTACCGTCTTTTAGTTTTGCTGTGTGTGATGTTTTGTAGAACATTTTGAGGTTCATACCACAAACAGGACACCACTTTTTTGCTTTGCCTTCTTGCACTAGAGTCGGTTGCTCTGAAGCCATTTTTGTGAAAGTATTTTGAGCGTAAGCTGAAGAGGAAAGTCCAACCATAAGTATAAAAACTAAAACTACTTTTTTACTAAACATTAAAAATCCTTATATTGTAAATCATAAGTCATTATAACTTTGTAGTGTTAAATGAGTGTTAAGAAACATATTTTATTTTTCTTCCATTTAATTAGTAATAATTTATTTAATAAAAGAAGGAAATAGATACAATTTAAAATTATAACTAAAATAAAAAAGGGGAAATTATGAGTAATATTTATGATTTGGTCATCATTGGTGGTGGACCTGGTGGTATAGGTGCTGTGGTTGAGGCAAAAGAGTTGGGACTTAAAAAAGTGTTGCTCATAGAGAAAACAGAGAACCACTCTCATACTATTCGTAAGTTTTACAAAGATAAAAAACGTGTAGACAAAGATTGGCAAGGTCAGGCTGTAGAGCTTGAAGGTAATGTCGCGTTTATAGATGGAACCAAAGAGAGTACGCTGGACTATTTTGACAAACTTTTGGATGATGAACTCATAGACAGTAAGTTTAATTGTGAAGTTCAAAAAGTTACTAAGGCAGATGATGTTTTTAGTGTTGAGACTAGTGATGGTACATTTGAAGCTAAGAATGTCATAGTTTCTATAGGACGTATGGGAAAACCAAACAAGCCAAGCTATAAAATCCCTGCTTCGTTACGTCCACAAGTAGGTTTTAACTTGGATAAATGTGGAAATGGTGAAAAGGTTTTAGTCGTAGGTGGTGGTGACTCGGCTGTAGAGTATGCTTGTGATTTGAGCGAGACCAACGAAGTAACCTTAACCTACCGAAGAGAGAGTTTAGGACGACCAAACCCAACCAACCAAGAGATGATAGCCAAGTACGCTAAAGAGGGAAAAGTCTCTTTAAAACTGGGCATAGACATAGAGGGTGTAGAGAGCGAACATGGTCAGTTACGCATAAACTATGTAGATGGAACACACGAACTCTATGACAGAGCAGTTTTTGCCATCGGTGGGACAACTCCAAAAGACTTTTTAAAGGCTTGTGGATTTACTCTTGATGAAAAGGGTGAACCGATTTTTGATGAGAACTATGAGAGTGAAACCAAAGGACTCTACGTTGCAGGAGATATTGCTTTTGCAAGTGGTGGGAGTATTGCTATTGCTCTAAATCATGGCTATAGGATTGTTACGCATATTTTGGGGAAGAGGTAATATCTATGCCAATTTTTTTTCGTTACCAATTTAAAATTGGTAATGCCTATGAGTTTAAATTCTAAATAGATTAAGAATCTCTATAAACTACAGACTCATATACACTACACAACCTCAGTTTTGGAGTGAAAAGCACCTATTTATCTTTCCATAAATTTAAGCTATAATATTCTTACTCAACTTTCGCACCAAAGAAAGCAAAAGTATCCAGCTTAAACCTTGCTCTTAGAAGAATACAGAAGTGTTAAGTCATAGCACTTGACATGAAAGTGTAAAAAAGATATTTTATGGTATTTTTCTTTTAAAACCATTATATTATGGGGTTTTAGATATAATATCATTATAAATATTAGGCAAAAAAGTGCAAATAGAATCACAAATATTAAATATCATAAACAACAAACTTAAAAACCCAATCTACCAAACGATACAACTTATAAAAATGAAAAGTATTTTAAAAGAGAGTAACTTTCATAAAAAAGATGGTGTAAGTGTAGATATGGTGATATTACACTTTGTCTATATGTTGGTAATGAATAAAAAGATGTCAACTTTTATGAAACAAAGTGAGGATATCTTTAAAAAAGATGTCTACTATAGGCTGCTTTCAAATAGTAGTTATAACTGGAGAAAACTACTCTCATTATCTTCTTTAAAAATGTTAAAACTACTACATAAAATACAAGAACCTAAAACAGTAAAAGTACTAATACTTGATGATACAGTAGAAGGTAAAACAGGTAAACATATTGAAGGAAGTAGAGATGCCTTATGGAGTAATAAAGAGAAAAGAAAAGTTAGAGGAATTAATGTAGTATCACTCAATTATAGTGATGGCTACTCAAACTTTATGCTTGACTTTGCATTGGTAATGGGAAATTATGCCAAAGTAAAACTAGAAGATTTTAGAAATGAGTTAGACCATAGAAGTAATGCTTATAAACGAAGAGTAGAGATAATGAAAGGAAAGTCCCAAATAGCCATAGATATGGTTAAAAGAGCTGTTAATAGTGGTATTTATGCTGATTACTTATTAGTTGACTCATGGTATTCTAAACCTCTCTTCCTTAAAGAGATGAATGAGTTAGGACTCAAAGTGATATCAAGAATAGCAAACAATAATAAAATTTGGAACTTCATGGAGAAAGAGAAAACACTTGATGCCATCTACAATAAATATATAAAGCTCAAAACTGTAAAAGTAGGTCAATATGGAAAGAAGATAAAGTATACTTATTTCTCTGTAATTGTAGAACATAAAAAAGCAGGAAAAATTAAAATTGTCTTCATTAAAACCAAAGAGAATCTTATCCCTATTGTCTCAACAGACTTAGAAATTACAGATGATGAAATTATTGAAATCTACAGACGCAGATGGGATATTGAACAAGGGTACAAAGAGCTTCGTGAACACTTTGGCTTCGGTAAAGAAGAGAATAGAATTTATGAAGCCATTATTGCAAGAATAACGCTCTCTTTTTTTACCTATAATATTGTCAGCTACATTAATCGCATTGCTAATGAACCCAAAACCATTGGAGGTTTATTCAAAGATTTAGAGTGTGAACTTACTACTTTAGCTATAGCCATGAATACTTTTATCTCTATTTTGGATGAAGTAGCTAAAATTGATGGTGTTATCAATAGGAATGAAGATTTGATGGCTATTATCGCTCTACTTAGTGATACCACTCAATTATTGCTTGGGTTTAGGTGCGAAAGTTGAGTTATGGGATTGATGAGCTTGAAAGATTACCGATTAGTAACCGACTTATTAGAAATATTCATGCTATTTTACTTGATAGTGTAAGAGGAAAAAACAAACAACCAGGAGAGTTTAGAAAGTCGCAAAATTGGATAGGAGGAAGCAATCTAAGCAATGCCTATTTTATCCCTCCACATCATAGCGAGATAGAGGAGCTTATGAATGACTTTGAAAAATTTTT
Organism: Campylobacteraceae bacterium; assembly: GCA_027056485.1. Taxonomy (GTDB): domain Bacteria; phylum Campylobacterota; class Campylobacteria; order Campylobacterales; family Sulfurovaceae; genus UBA1140. The sequence goes on from JALUKQ010000086.1 coordinate 10,719, forward strand.
GCACAATGAAGATATTTTTGTTCCTCATCTTATTAAAATAGCCATCGCACACTATCAGTTTGAGACTATTCACCCATTTTTAGATGGAAATGGACGGATTGGAAGAGTGTTGATAACCCTCTATTTGGTTAGTAACGGACTACTCAAAAAGCCATCTCTATATCTATCGGATTTTATAGAGAAACATAAACCAACTTACTATGAAAAACTCTCCAACGCTAGAGAATTCAATGATTTAACAGGTTGGATAAAATTCTTTTTAGAGGGGATAATCTCAACAGCCAATAGTGTAGTAGAGACCTTTCAGAAGATTTTAGCTCTAAAAGTAGAAATGGATAGAGAGATATTAGACTTTGGAAAAAAAGCTCATAACGCTGGTAAATTGATTGAGTTCTTGTATCAAAAGCCTATTGTTAGTGTGAGTGAAGTTGTAGAAATGCTTGATGTGAGTAAACAAACTGCAAATGTACTTATAAAAGAGTTTGAAGCTAAAGGTATATTGATAGAAGTAACAGGGTATAAAAGAAATAAAAATTATGCGTTTAAACGATATTTGGAGATTTATAGTCAGAGTTAAGGCTCTAAAGTTGACTATGGAATTTCATAGTCAAGGTTAAGGTTCTAAAGTTGACTATATATGAGCTATAAGGAGATAAGAAAATGAAAGAAGAATACGATTTAAGTACCATGAAATCAAGAGCTAACCCTTATATACAAGGGTGTAGTCCCTGACTGCACCGACAAAACCAAAAAGGCATTCATTTAAATATCAATCATTTCTAACACGGTGTAGACAGGGTCTATACCCTACGTAAGCCTTATTAATCTTTATTTGAAAGATTGTGTCTCTTCTCATCGTGAGTTGAAGATGCAGTGGCCGTAGGTGTTGACCGTGTCACACGTCTAATCTTGGTTTGGATTTTATGGAAATTATAAATTTAAATTTATGCATGTTTGGTTTTGTTGTGTGACATGGACACACCTACGGTTTTATGACAAGCTATTCTCTAAGCGTAAAAGAGTGTTTGGTGTCTATCTTTTGCTAAAGATAGACTCACTTCTAAATAATCTCCTAGTAACATTATCAAAAACAGCCCAGTTTCCATTTACGCCACCGATAAACTCTTTTATGGGTTTATCTCCTTTGGTTCTGTCCCATAGTTTGATATTGTCTCCTGAGGTTGATACAATGTAGCGTCCATTTTGACTTATGGCTACTGATGTAATAGGGGCGTTATTATCTGTAAAAGTTTGAAGAAGTGTTCCTTTTTCTCTGTCCCAAACTCTTATGCTATTGTCACCATTGCCATCATCTTCTCCTGAACCTGAGACAATGTATTGACCATTGTCACTAATGGCTACGGTATTAATCTTGTCATTATGCCCTTTAAATGTTTTAAAAAGGGTCTTTTTTTCTCTATCCCAAAGTTTTAAAGTTTTATCATCTGAAGCTGAAACGATAAATTGACCATCTTTGCTTAGAACTACAGAGTTGACTTTTTCTGTATGACCTTTAAATGTATATATTGCTTTACTTTTTTTTCTATTCCAAAGTTTGACAGTTGTGTCATCAGAACCTGAGACTATATAGGTTCCATGTTTACCAATGGCAACAGAGTTGACTTGACCCATGTGACCTTTAAAAGTTTTAATTGAATTTTTTCGTTTTCTATCCCAAAGTTTAATATCGTAAGAGTCCTGTAGGGTTGCTACAATGTAGCGTCCTGTACTAGCAGCGACCGAATTTATATATCGATTACTTTTAATAGTTTTTACTACTTTGCCACTCTTTTTATCGTAAATTTTAATACTGTAGCCTAAGTCACCTTGTTGTGAGCCTGAACCAGCGATAATATACTGTTCATCTCCACTAAAGGCAACGGAACGAATATCATTTTTTTGACCATTAAATATCTTAATCAATCTGTTTTTTTCTACATCCCATAGTTTGACAGTGTTGTCATTGGAACCTGATAATATGTATTTTCCATCGGCAGAGATATCTACTGAATTGACGGTGCTTTTTTGACCTTCTAGGGTTTCTATATTTTTTTTCTCTTTTATACTCCATATTTTTATGCTCTCATCTTCTGAACCAGAGACTATGAGTTGCCCATCATTACTAATTGCTAAAGAGTTTACATATCCGTTATGACCTTTGAATGTTTTGAGAAGTTTTCTTTTTTTGAGACTCCATAACTTAACAGTGTTGTCTTTTTTGTTGTAAAATGAACCCGAAGATGAGACGATATATTTCCCATCTTGGCTAATGGAAACAGCGTTGACAAAGTTTTTATGACCCCTTAGGCGTTTAATCATTTTTCTTTTTTTTATGCTCCATAGACCAATGCTCTTATCTTCTGAACCAGAGACTATATATTGACCATCTTGGCTTATGGCTACAGCTAAAACCTTGTAACTATGACCTTTAAAAGTTTTGATAACAGTTCCTTTGTCAACATTCCATAGTTTTATGCTTTTGTCATCTGAACCTGAGACGATATATTTTCCATCATGACTAAAAGCTACGGAGTTAACGGAGTTGGTATGTCCATTAAAAGTTTTTAAGGGTTTTTCTGATTCTATATCCCAAAGTATAATGCTATGGTCAGAAGAACCAGAAAGTAGATAGCGACCATCTGAACTGATATCTACAGCATTAATTGACCCTGAATGTGCATTATAAGTATGACGAGTTGTTCCTGTTTTTATATCCCATAACTTTAAAGTATCGTCTGCTGAACCTGAAACAATATATTCTCCATTGGTACTGATTTTTACAGTAAGAACTTTTTCTGTATGTCCTTTAAAGAGTTTAAGAAGTTTTTTCTCTTTTCTGCTCCATAATCGAACATTATTATCATCAGAAGCAGATACAACATATTGACCATTATGGCTAATATCTACAGCATTAACAGGGCTACGACTATCTATAAAAAACTCTTTTGTACTGTTGAAATCTTCTCCATCTTGATAGAGTGGAGGGAGTACAGTGTTTGAAAAAAGTTGTGTTGAGAGTAGTATTAGTACAATTAATATTTTTTTTAAATTCATATATTCCTCTTTTGAAATTTCATAAAAGTATAACAAAAAATAATTAATATCATAAAACTATGTTATATATAATTGGATACTCCTCAATCTAGGTTGGAAGTAAAAAACCAATCTTTACCCATAATAGAGTATAATCTTTCATCATGACTCAGTTTTCATTTTTATACCCACAAGCATTGGTACTACTGTTACTTTTACCCTGTTTTATACTTTGTAAAATAAAAGCAAAAACACTCTATTTTTCTAAACCAGAGTGGCTACCCAAACAGAGTTTTTCATGGAACAGTTTATTACTTTTAAGTATGCTTATCTATACACTGTTAGTAGTTGCTTTAGCTTCTCCTTTTTCTTATAGCTCCTCTTTGGCATCAGAGAAAAAGGGTCGTGACTTGGTTTTAGTTTTAGATACCAGTGGTTCTATGGCAGAGCGTGGGTTCAATACGAACAACAAAGAGCAAAACAAGTATGAAATCTCTGTTGCTTTAGCTAAGGCATTTATAGCTAAACGATACAATGACAACATCGGTTTGGTGGTTTTTGGAACTTATGCTTTCTCTGCTTCTCCTTTGACCTATGACCTAAAAGCTTTGTCTGAAATGTTCTACCTAATGTCTGATGTGGGTATAGCAGGAACTAGTACAGCCATAGGTGATGCTTTAATGCAAGGTTTACGTACTCTTGAAGGTGGAGAGGCAAAGTCAAAAGTACTCATACTACTAACTGATGGAAAGCATAATGCAGGAAAAAGCTCACCCCATCAAGCTGTTACCTTAGCCAAAGAGCAGGGAGTAAAAGTCTATACTATAGGCATAGGAAAAAAAGGTGACTATGATGAAGAGTTGCTTAACACCATTGCCAAAGAGTCAGGAGCTAAAAGCTTTTTTGCATCAACGGCAGATGAGTTAGAAAGTGTCTATGAAGAGATAGATGAGCTTGAACCTAGTACTATTCGCTCTGAACAGTACTTTAATAAAGAGGAGTATTTTGTTTACCCTCTTTTTTTAGCTATGGTATTACTTTTGTTTCTAATATGGCGATATGAGGAGAGTAAATGAGCTTTTTAAATGTCTATTTTTTATGGCTTTTGCTACCTTTGGCAGTCTATTTTTTTAGAGAAAATAGAAAAAAATCACTACAGCAATATCTACGTTGGGTTGCTTTGGTATTTTTAGTTCTTGCCATAGCTAGACCAGTGCTTCTTGAGAGTACAAGTAAAGAGAATCTTCCAGCACACTCTATAGTATTGGCTATAGATTTATCTGCTTCTATGAATGCAGATGACATTAAACCTTCACGTACAGAGGCTAGTAGAGCAACCATAAAAGAGTTCTTAGCTACCAATTTGTATGACCAGATATCTCTTATAGGTTTTACTACAAATCCTCTGCTTCTTTCTCCTTCAACAACTGACCATAAACTTGTGGCATTAGCACTCGATAGTATGAAGAGTGAGTACATCTTGACTAAGGGTACGAGCATTAAAAAGCTTTTAGAAAAAGTAGCCAAATTCCCTGACCAAGAGAAGAGGCTGATACTCTTTAGCGATGGAGGAGATGAACCTATAGGTGAAACTTTAGTAGGCTTTGCAAAAGAGAAAAATATAAAAATTTTGATTATAGCTATGGCAACACAAGAGGGTTCAACCATCATTGGGAAAGATGATGATGTCCTAAAAGACAAAGTAGGGCATATAGTCGTTTCTAAGTTTAACACCTCTCTTAGAGTTTTAGGAACAGTTGTTCACTTTGATGGTGTAGAGTCTACTGTGGCTCAGATACAAAATTGGATAGAGGAGCAGAAGCTTTTAGAAAATGGGTTAACAAAAGAGAGTCATAACTACTTTGAACTCTTTTTTATTCCTACTTTTTTAGCATTGGTACTTTTTTTCTTATCGGCTACTAGGTTTTCTTTAAAGCTTGTGGCTCTCTTGGCTCTGCTTCATATCAATGTTCAAGCAGAGGAGCTTTTAAAAAAAGAGGATTGGGGTGGAGCTCATTTGGAAAGCAATCATTTATCTTCTAAAAAAAATAAGAGCTTTTTTGATGGATATCATCTAAATTCTGCATATGATTACTATAAACAAAAAGATTATAACTCGACACTTGAAGAGCTTGGTAAAATAGAATCTAAAACTTTAGAGTCAGAATTGACCTTAGCCAATACCTACTACAAATTAAAAAAGTACAAAGAGGCAAAGCAAGTTTTAAAAAGCCTTAAAAGTACAAATCCAAAAGTAAAACAGCAACTTCTCTATAGTTTAGGAAACTGTGAGGCTAAGTTGGCGTATTATGTGAAAGCTAAAAACTACTACATAAAAGCCTTGCAGTTGGGTGAAGATAACGATGCTTTACACAACCTAGAGTGGGTGATGTTTAAAGTAAAAGAAGATAGTTCAAAAGTAGGTTTTACCAATCCCCATTCAGCACAAGCCTCTAAAAGTACAACTGATAATGTAGAGACAGAAGAGAGACCAAGCTCTAAACAAGAGGAAAAAACAGGAAGTTCAGGAGGTGGAGGCTCTAAAAAAAGTAAAACCTCTACGGTAAAAGTGGTTAAGAGTACAGAAGTCTCTAAAAGTAAAAGAGAGATGAGTTCTAAGGCATATGATTTGATAAATGAAGGCTACATACATGACGTTAAGCCGTGGTAATGCTATTTACAATTTTATCTACTTTGTAGCTTTAGAAATTGGTTATAATTATAAAAATAGTAAGGAGTCTTTTTGAAATATTTAGTAGGGTTAATGCTACTTATAGGTGTTGTTCTTGCAGATGATATAAGCTATGATTTTCATATAAGCAATAAAACTCCTTATAAAGATGAAGCTATATTTTTAGATGTGAACATCACCCAAGAAGATGACTCTGTGGTGATGCTTTTTAAGTTTAATCTTAAAAAATCTAAGACTTACACTTTTCATCAAGTAGAGTTTAAAGAGGATGATACATATCACCATTTAAAGCATAGGTATAAGTATGTAATTTATCCTAAACAAGCAGGAAAAGTAGCCATAGAACTTGAAATGGTAAAGTCTGTAACCGATGATGATAAAGTTGCATATGCCATTTCTGGAGACAGAGACAATGTCAAAGGTTTGGTTAAACAAGATAGTGTTGTTGCATTAAAATCTCTGCTTTTAGATGTTAAGCCTTTACCTGAAAGTACAGATTTGGTAGGTGATTATAAACTAACCTATGAGCTAGATAAAAACTCTACCGAAGCTTATGACCCTGTGCATTTAAAGGTTTTACTAAAAGGTAAAGGAAGTACTCCACCTTTAGAATTTTTACCTAAAAGTAAAAACTATCATCTTTTTACTCAAGCTCCAAAGCTTAAGAGTATTTACAGTAGTAAAGGCAGTTATCATACGGTGGAGTGGGACTATGCCATCTCTGCCAAAGAAGATTTTGTACTACCTAAAGTAGTTTTGAAAGCTTTTAATCCTCAAAATAAAAAGAGTTATGAGCTTTTTGTCCCAAGTCAAGCTATAACAGTTACTCAAGTAGATAAAGAGTCAATCGTAGACAAAGAAGATACACCCTCTATCTCTTCTACCGATTGGTCTTGGTTGGGGTGGCTCTTCTCTTATTTGGCTGTTTTTATAGCAGGTTTTTTACTCCCTAGAGATATACTCAAAAGAAGATGGTCTAAGAAGCGTTTGGTTGTTGTAAAAGATGAAGTAGCTGAAGCTAAGACGCATAAAGAGCTTTTAAAAGTTCTTTTAGCTCGTAATAATATGAAAAACAAGAAAGCTATTAGACTTTTAGAAGAGAATATTTACAGAGGTAAAAAGGTTTCGTTATCTAAGATTAAAGGGATGTTATAGTATGAAAAAGTACGATGCCATAGTAGTAGGTGCAGGTATAGCAGGATGCAGTTCAGCATACTTTTTAAAAGATAAAGGTTTAAAGGTTTTGGTTATAGACCGTTCTGGTGTGGCTGCTTCTGGTGGGTCGGCTGCTGCTGGAGCTTTTGTTTCTCCTAAAATTGGTAAAGGCTCCGAACTTCAAAATCTTACTAATGAAGCCTTTGAATTTTCTAAAGATTTTTATCTTCAACATTTTTCTCAATACTTTACTCAAACAGGTGTGATTCGGATTCCAAAAGATGAAGAAGATGCAAAGAAGTTTGAAGAGTATGAAGCATATAATGAAGCAAAACGTGAGTTACTCTTTTCTGATGAGTTAAATGAATTGGGTATAGATAACAGTTATGAGAGTTTTCTTTTTTCAGAAGCAGGGGTTTGTGATGCTCCTAAGATGTGTGAGGCTATTTTAAAAAATATAGAGTATGAACAGTACGAGCTTAAATCTTTGGCTTATGAAGATGGTTGCTGGTTTATAGGTGACTATTGTGCTAAAAATTTAATTTTAGCAACAGGGTATGAGAATAGGTATTTTGATATGCGATACATGGGTGTTAAAGGTACGTGGGGCAGCAGGGGTGACTATGAAACAAATCTTAACCTTACTGTCTCTATGCATAAACAGATTTCTGTCTCTGCAAATATAGATGGCATAGTAAAACTGGGTGCAACACATGAAAAAGATGTGGATGTATGTATCAAATGTAATGGTGAACCTCTAAAAAAGCTTTTTGGTGTGGCTTCGACAATGGTTGATACTTCTGATTTTAAACTTAAAGAGACATTTTGTGGTATGCGTTCAGGCTCGAAAGACTACTTTCCATTAGTAGGTGAGGTAATAGATACCAATTATATGTTAAAGACTTATCCGAAGATTCTTAGAGGTGCTAAGCCAGAACTTCAAAAAATATCAAATCTTTACATTTGTAATGGTCTTGGAGGCAGAGGTTTCGTTTTTGGACCACTGATGGGAAAGATGTTGGCAGATAAAATAGTAGATAACAAAGAGGTAGATGAACGGGTAAATCCTGACAGACTATTTTTAAAATGGTGTAGAAAGTCACCTGACTTGGAGAGATAATGAGTATAGAAGATAAAGAGCGTTGGGAAAAAAAGTATGCTGCCAATTTTGTACCACAAGGTAATGTAGAAGTAGTTGAACTTTATGCAAAGTTAGCTAAGGGAAAAAAAGCATTAGATTTAGCTTGTGGTATGGGTAGAAACTCTAAAGTTTTGTTAGAACAAGGGTTTGAAGTTGATGCTCTTGATATTAGTCCAATAACCATTGCTTCACTGCAAAATATAGAGAATCTTCATGCTAAAGAGGTTGATTTTGATAGCTATGTACTAGAAGAGAACAAGTATGATTTGATTGTCTGTACTTACTTTTTAAAGCGAGAACTTTTTCCTCAAATAGAAAAAGCACTTAAAGAGAATGGAGTGTTTATTTTTGAGACTTTTATGCACCATCCAGATAATACCAAAGAGCCTTCAAATAAAAGTTTTTTACTAGAAGAGGGGGAATTGGAGGAAACTTTTGATGATAGGTATGAGATACTTCATTTAAAAGAGTTTATGACACAAGACCGATGTGGTGAGTATGTTATGAAAGCCTCTATGGTCGCCCAAAAGAGATGATGTACTATGACAGATGAAGATTTTTGGGCATAATTAAGTCCAGATACTTCATCTTTTTTTGTTATTTGCCTAGGTAATTTTTATGACAAACAGGGCAATCTACAATAGCATCACCCTTCATAGACATTTTATGAATTTGTTGTGAAAGTTTAAAATGTGCTTGACAATTATGACAGATCACTTCTACACTTCCCGTTCTTTGACTGTTAAGAGTTCTAAATTGATTAGCATCATTAGTAGAGACAACATGTGTAGGTTGTTGTGCAGGTGCTGTTGTTATGGTTTTTGCTGGGTTGCTACATCCTACTGTTGAGAGAAAGAGAGTAGCAGTAATGAGTCTTCTGAGAGTTTTGTTCATGGTTTTCCTTTTTTGATAATGTAACTATTATATAGAAAATATCTATATAAAAAGTTAAGAATATAAGTTAATTAAATTTATAAAATTATTTATATTTTTGAAAGACCTATGCGTGTGGCTGTTAAAAATATATATTCACGACCAGTAATGGTGACTCGAAACTTCTTCTGTTGTAGGTACTTTTTAGCAAAGATAACATCGTTAAAAAGAAGCGACATTTCAGAGTAGGGGTAGTTGGGGGCTTTTGCTCCGTAGATGAGTTCCCCTTCTATCCATCTGCTGTTTGGAAAACCTAAAATAAAAGCTCCATCAGGAGTAAGATGCTCTTGAACTAAGGACATTAAAAATGGTTTATAATTTATGCTTGGACTCTGAAACGTTCCTATGCTTATGATGAGGTCAGATTTTTCTAGTTTAAGTTGAGAGAGTTTATTGATATCATGTTTGTAAAATGCTATATTGTCTTTAGGAAAACGCTCTTTTGCAAACTTTAAAGCTGTTTGTGAATGGTCAATACCTATAAACTTTATAGTATTAAATTGCTCTTTTGTTAGTAACTGCTCTATCAGCTCAAACTCATCACCTTTGTTAATGCCCAAGTTTAAAACCTGTTTTCTGTTTTGAATTTTTACAGCCTCTAAGGCTTTTTTATAAGCATGTAAAAATGTGGGTTCTTCATTTTTATTGATGTGAAAAAATTTAGACTCTATTCCATATTTTTCTTCTCTGTTTTCTATGGGAGCAGTGTGAAAAGAGTCATTTATATTGAGTTTTTGAAAAGTAAGTTGTATGGTTTGTTCGTTGATTATTAGAGGTGTAAGCATTTTACAATGGTACAGTTCAGCTAAGTTAACCCATGCTTTGTATCCTATGGCGTTAGAGTTGTTGTCAGGATTTAAAACTTGAAAAGATAGCATCTCTTTTGTTTGAAGTTCTTTCTCTATCCATGTGGTGATTTCTAGTAGCTTTTGCGTTGTAAATGATTTCATAATGTATTATATCTTTGTTAAATGCCAACCACAATGAAAAGGACAAGGGTAGAGGGCTAATTTGATTCGTTTTGTTTTTAACGTAAATTTTATCTGCTCCTCTGCCTCTTTTTTTTGTAGATAGAGGTATTTAAAATCACCATATGAGTCTAAACAGAAACAAGCATCTACTTGTTCTAGCTCCTCTTCATAGTTCTCTATTTGAAGTTTAAGTACTGTTTTAATATGCTCGATATGTTGTTCAAGCTCTTTAAGTGAAGCTACATGGTAATAGTCTAAAATCTCATCATTAGAAAGTTCAGAGAGGTGAGTATAAACTCTACGAATGGTGTTGTAGAGTTTGTCCTTGTTTTGAATTTTCTTTTTTATGGGCTTTAGAGATTTTTTTAAGTTCATGTAGAAAGTATACTAAAATAGTCCAAAAGGGTAGTTTTTAGCTAAGAAATATCATGCTTATTTAAAACATATTTAGTTTTTAAATATTAAAAAATATTTAAAAAAATAATAAATAAAATTTAATTAAAACATAAGTTCTATTTATATAGAATTTTTAAAATTTATTAGGATAAAAAATGGAAAAATTACAAAAAGAGGGATACAGTACTTTTTTGAATGAGTATTTTAAAAAAAACAGTAATTTGTTTTCTCAACTCTCAAAAAATCAAACACCACATACTATGATGATTACATGTAGTGACAGTCGGATTAATCCTTCATTATTGCTAAATGCACAGCCAGGAGAGCTTTTTATTGCACGTAACATAGGGAATGTTGTACCTGCATATCAACCAGCTAAAGGTTCAACACAAGCTGCTATAGAGTATGCAGTTAATGCTTTAAGTATACCAAAAATTATTGTTCTTGGACATAGTAATTGTGGTGCTTGTGCACATATGTATCACGAACCTAAAGAGGGTGACCCTGCATTACCTCATGTTGAAGCATGGTTGAAACATATTGTTCCTGCAAAGAGTGCAGCGATGTTAGAAGTACATGCAGATGATAGTAAAAATATTTTTGAGTTAACAGAGAAACATAATGTTATTGTATCTTTACAGCGATTGATGGAGTATCCATATATCCAAAGTCGTTTAGTAAAAGATGAGATTAGTTTAGAAGGTTGGTGGTTCGATATTGGAACGGGAAAAGTTGAAGCTTACAACTTTTCAACAAGATATTTCGAGTCTGTAGTGGAGTAGCTTAATGCTACTCTGATGAAATTTTTTTAAATGTTTTAGTTGTATAATCGTAAGTTTCGAGATCTCCTGTTCCAACATTGTACCACCAACCATGAATCTCCATCGTTTTATTCTCTAACGCTTGTACTACATAAGGGTAGGTCATTAACTGTTGAATAGAGAGTTGAATATTATTCTTTTCTGTAATCTCTGCACGATTTTTTTCTGGATTGTGTATACACTCTAGCATAGCGTTATGTTTTGCAGGGTAAGCAAGTGTAAGCCACTCATCTACGTGACTAAGTTCAATATGCTCTTCATCTTCTGTTTTTTCATGATAAAGGTGCTTACATGCTCCACATTCACTATGTCCTAAGACAATTAGACTCTCTACTTTTAGAACATTTACTGCATATTCTATGGCAGATTGTGTGGCACCTTTTGTTACTTCGTAAGGAGGTACAATGTTACCAATATTACGTGCAATAAAAAGTTCCCCTGGTGTACCAGATAAGATTTTTACAGGTGAGACACGGCTGTCACTACATGTAATAATCATAGAGTGAGGCTTTTGCCCAGTAGCAAGTTCATCAAAGAGTTTTTTGTTATCTTTAAAATACTCTTTTTTAAATTTTTTGTATCCGTCTAAATGTATCTTTTTCATAATGTACCCTTATTAATTTTATATAGATAAATTATATCTATACTCTCTATTTTTTTCAATTTAAGTTAAGCTTTATTTAGTTTTTTTCTCTATTTATTACGCATATGGATAGTATCTATACATTTTATTTTTTTGCTTATATTAATAAAAATAAAATGAAACATCAACGTACTATATAAGGGTATGTTGTGTTAATAATTATGCTTGTTACTTTCTATTTTTTAACTCTTCTTCTAGTTCTAATACTTCAAGATATCTTTCACTCATCTCTTCATACTCAGCCTCTATTTTTTTGAGTTCATCAGCAACATTTACTAACCCTTTCTCTTCATAACAGGCAGGGTCATAAAGACAAGCATTTATCTCTGCTATTTTAGCCTCTAATGCCTCTATGAGGTCAGGCAGACGCTCTAAATCTCTTTGGTCTTTGTAGCTTAGTTTTGTTTTTTGTTTTGGTGGGTTGACACATCGTTCAACCCCTACGGGTTTTTGTTTAATAGTCTTTTCTATCTCATAGAGGTCGTTGATGTTTTTTTCTATCAGTAGATACTCGCTGTACTCTTGAAAGGACTCTTCTACTACACCACCTCCTTTAAAGATAAGCAGTTTGGTGGCAATTTTGTCTATAAAGTAACGGTCGTGACTTACGAAGATTAATGCTCCAGGGAAGTTTAGAAGTTTTTCTTCTAGTATGTTAATGGTCTGAATGTCTAGGTCGTTGGTTGGTTCATCGAGGATAAGACAATCGGTTTTTTTAGTAAAAAGTAGGGCTAAGGCGACACGGTTTTTCTCTCCTCCACTTAGCATTCCTACCTTTTTGGTCATATACTCTTCTGGAAATAGAAAAGATTTCATGTAGGCAAAAACGTGCATATTTTTACCCATTACATCCACTATGTCCCCACCATCAGGACAGAAGGTATCTAAAATGCTTTTGTTGTTGTCAAGCATCTCACGATGTTGGTCAAAGTAGCCTATTTTAAACTCACCTTGGTCTATGATACCTTTGTTTGGTTTTAGTCGTCCTAAGAGTAGCTTTAGTAGGGTTGATTTACCTGAACCGTTGTGACCGACTATGGCTATTTTGTCTCGTTGTAGGATTCTAGTGGTAAAGCCTTCTATGAGGTTTTTACCAGCTATGGCGTAGTGCAGGTTTTCTATATCAAAAAGCATCTTCTTTTTTGACATTCCTTTTTCGTCACCACGGTTAAAGCTTTTTTTCTCACGTTCAAGTTCTATTTGCATTTTACGTATGAGGGTAGGGTCTTTTTGGGCTTGTTCTCTGAGCTCAAAGACTCTTGCTTTTCGCCCTTGATTTCTTGTGAGTCTTGCCCTTACCCCACGGCTTAACCACTCCTCTTCTCGTTTTAAAAATTTTAGAAGCGTGTTGTGTGTTTTTGCCATGCTTTTCATGCGTTCTTCTTTTAGTACCAAGTAGTTGTCATAGCCTCCCTCGTAAGAGACAATATTCATGTTTTCTACTTCGACGATACGCGTAGCAATAGAGTTGATAAAGTGTCTATCGTGAGAGATAATAAGTAGTGTAAACTTCTCTTTTAGTAAAATCTCTTCCAAAAACTCTACCATGTACACATCTAAGTGGTTAGTAGGCTCATCAAGTAAAAGAACATCGGGCTTTTTTAAGATAAGAGAAGCCAAAGCTACACGGCGTTGCTCTCCTCCTGAAAGGGAGTTGACATCACGGTACTCATACTCTTTGAGTTTAAACTCTTGTAAGACACGTTCTATTTTGTCATCGAGATTCCAAGCGTTGTGGTGGTCTAGGTAGTTACTTACATTGGCATGTTCATCGAGGAGCTTTTTGTTTTCAAAATCTTCAGTAATAAGTGTGGTAAGTTCTTCATAACGCTCTTTTGCCTCTTTTAGTTCTGTCAGTTCATTCTCTATGGCATCACGAACATTCAGCCCCTCTGTAAACTTTGGATTTTGGTCAAGAGAGTCTACAATAACACTTCTATCTTTTACCCGATTTCCTTCATCTGCTTCGACCTCTCCTGAGATAATTTTAAGCAGTGTTGATTTTCCACAACCATTTTGCCCAACTACAGCTACACGTTCACCTTCATTAAGTTGAAAATCAACACCTTTTAAAAGCTGTTTCACATCATAGTTTTTGTCAATATTAAAGAGGCTAATGAGTGCCATTATACAATCCTTGAGTAAATTAAATCGTATTTTAGCGTAAGCTTTTATAAGCAACGTTACAAATTTAAGTAGAGTAGGTTAAAATATAGAAAAATATAGGAGACTATTTTGAAGAAACTATCATTTATTTATCTACCGATTCTATTTTTTATCTATATCGCTGTAGAGACCTTGTTAAAACTTAATCACTCATCACTATGTGAGTCGACAGGTTGTGAGTTAGCAGGAAATCTTATATGGATTGAGAGTATCTATTTAAACTATATGGGTATGTTTACAGCCCTTGTTTTAGTGATTTTAGGTTGGTTAAGTTATAGAGGAGCTGTGAGTAGAAAACTTTTCTATATGGTTCTATTTGCTGCTCTATTTTTTGAGACGCTACTGCTTGGTTATCAATACTTTGTTTCGCCAGAGATGTGTAAATTTTGTATGGGAGTCTATGGACTTTTATTTACAATAACGATTTTATCTACACCTCCAAGATACCTTTTAATGATTATACCTGCTATTATTGCTGTGATTACTGCATTAAGTTTTTTAAATTTACCAAAATCAGAGGCCTTTGTTATTAAAAATGGAAACTATTTGATTCAATCACCAAGTTGCCCTCATTGTAAAAAAGTTAAAGAGTATATGAGTAAAGAGAATATCTCTTTTGAAAAGATAGATATAGAGAGTGTAGAAGCACAAAATTTTGCTACGTTTATGAATTTTAATACGATTCCTATTTTATTAATAAAAGATGGTAAAAATGTCCAGATAATTAATGGAGATGAAGATATTGTAGACTTTTTTAAAAATAAATTTGGAAATGACGATGCAGAAATAGTAATAGAAGAGAGTGTTTCTATTACTGCAACAAGTGAGAGTACAGATCTTTTTCAAGCAGCAAAAGATGAAGAGGGCTGTGGTTTTGCATCGTTAAAAAAAGTAGAGAGTGACTGTAGCAAAAAGTAGTTGTTATCTATATGGGATATTAAAACCCATATAGTCCTCTTACTTGAATAACATGCTCTTTTATAACTTCAGGCTTGGTTACTTCTGCAAAAGTATAGTTTGTCATCAATCGAATATTTTTTTGAGGATAGTAGTTAATGCCTAAAGTTAAGTCTGTCTCCTCTCCACCTATTTTATTTTTATCGCTTAGATTGATTTTGCTAACTCTAAAAGCTATTTCTACTGCACCCCAATATCCATCTAGTCGTTTTTTAAAAGGTTTTTTGATTTTAATTCGTGAAAACTTGGCTGATTTGGCTTTATATTTTCGGTGTTCCCCTGTAGCAAACCAGCTAACTTGTCCATACCAGCCATCAAAATCATAGTCATTTTTGTTGTTGGATGCTGTAATAGCAATGTACTCACCTTGAAAAGAGAATGCTCCTTTTACTACGGCAGCTTCTGCACCAAACCTTTTTGTTCTTCTTACATTTTTTATTTTACTTTTTATTAATGAACCATCATACATGTGAGCACCTGCATCGGTAGAGAACTTTATAGACTTATTATCGTATTTAGTCTTTCCTGCAGAGAGTCCAAGATGTATAACATCATCTTTTGCATGTATAAGTGCGTAAGTTATTCGTCCTATTATAGAGGTTCCATCTCTCTTTTTTGCTAATAGTTTATCTAGTGATTTACCAAAGATACCTAATGATATGGTACCTTTATGCTCTCCTTTCTCATAGTTTCCTTGTACTAAAATACCGAGTTTTCTACTTTGTATAAAGGTATCGGTCAAAGAACGCTCCATAAAAGTACCATTTTTAGAACTGGTTAAACTCTCTAAGCCCATAGGCTCTTTTATATTTCCTACTTGTATACCTAAATTATCTAATGTATTATGTTTAACATAGACATCTTTCCACTCATTGTTACCTGTTAAACTGTATTCTATTTCATACATGAGTTTAGAAGAGGCTTTCCCTTTTAGGTAGAGTCTTGCACGACGAACCTCTCTGCCATGAGCATTATAATCATCTCCTGTCATGGTAGCTCTATCGAAAACTATCTGCCCACCCATTTTCTCTTCTGACCCTTGGGCAAAGAGAGTAAATAAAATCACTGCTATTAAAAATCTCACTTATTGTTCCTTTATTATGCTGTAGTTTGCACCATGTGTTTCAAAAGATCCATCATCTTTAACTATAAAAATACCAACATCATCTATTTTTGTTATACCTTCAGCAAAACCTAGGTTAGTAATCTCCTCATTTATCGTAACTTTGTTGTACTTTTTATCCCAAAACCATAAAGAGAACTCATCTTTTCGTTTTCCTACATCTCCTGCAATAATCCAGTAACCTTGTTTGTTTTCATCCCAACTCATTCCACGGATTCCATCCCCTTCAAGGTCTATCAAAAGAGGTTTATCAAGTTTAGGTTGTTTTTTCTTATCAAAAATATCATCTGGATTTTGAAGTGGAATAACAACAGCTTTACCATCTATAAGTGGACTTCTTAGACCAATTAGTAGAGATTTATCTTCTTTGTCCCAAGTGAGTGCTTCTATATTTATCTCTTTTTTTCTAGATACTTTTTCTTTGGTTGAAAGAGCTTGTTTAAATTGTGGGTGGAGTAGTTTTAGTGAATCTAGAAGACCATGATAGAGTTTTACCTGAGATATTTCACCATTGTGGTAGTTAAATCGAACTATCTGTTCTCGGGGAACTTTATGTTTACGTGCTTTGTTTGTAGTATGAGAGGTAATAACATAAATATAGTCGACTCCATTAGACGTTGCCCCCTCCAAATCTCTTATTTTATTTTTAAAAATAGTTTTTATTTTTTGACTCATTTCTGGTTTATTTAACTCTTTTACTACTCCATTTTTATTGACTTCAACTAGCTGTAATGCTTGTTTGCTCTCATCTTCAACCAACAATACTTTACCATCGTTGAGGGATATGGCTCCAGAAGGTTCATAAATATGTGAAAATTGATTGTTTCTAGGAGTTATATCAATACTTTTGAACATAGCAATAATCATCAAAATAGCACTTAAACTAAGACCAAGTCCAAAAGCAGTGTAGGCTCTTTTTAGCCATAGGTATTTGAGTTTTATCTCTGAACCTAAAATATGTATATGTTTTATAATATGCTCATGGACAGATTTCTTATCTTTTAAAATAGATCTAACTGTTTGTAGGTACTCATCGGGTGATGCTTCTGACATATCTTGAAAGTAGGCTATAGAGTTAAACTTTTGTAGGTGCTCTTTTCTAATGAGCTGTGCTTTGTCTCGTGGACGAATCGCCATAGTTCCAAGAAGTATAGAGATAAGTGCTGTTAGCATAATAGTAATAAAAGGGTATAGCATACCCAAACTGCTAGTTAAAAGCCAATTTTTGATGGCTTGAAGAAAGCTTCAAAAACTTATCAATAGAGTAAGCTAAAATAAACAATTTCAGCTTAACTAAAAAGCCACGAATAGAAGTAGCTCTGAT
>JALUKQ010000087.1 GCA_027056485.1 Campylobacteraceae bacterium
TACCTAATAAAAAGGTACTGTTCGTGGGAGACTTACTTTTTAATGGTCGATTAACATCCCTTAGAGATGGTTCTATATTGGGTTCTTTGGAAGCGTTAGATGTTATTGACAGTTATCATGCAAAGAACATTATAGGAGGGCATGGCTATGCAACCGATGAAAATGCAACTGCTGAGTTTAGAAGATATTTATCAGAAATAAAAAAACAAGTCCTAAAGGCACAAGATGAAGATGTAGGGATGGAGAAGATAACGCAAAAAGTTAAAATGCCATACTTTCAAAAATTTAAACTCTATGATGAGCTACACAATCGCAATGTATTAGATGCGTATAAAGAGTTAGAGATGATGGAGGATGATGAGGAGGAGTGAGATAGTTTATACCTTCACTTCTTAGATAGACACTGTAGCAGGTATTTTAATGTTATTCTATGCTCTTTGTTAAAATTATGCTAAAATGCAAACTAAAAAGAGAACACGAATTTGCAGATAAAAATAGAATCTCAAAAGTTACTACTTATCTTTTTTCTCTCTCCTATGCTTTTTGCTGATGCAGTAATGCCCTCGTTGACAGAACTGATTCCTCAAGATATACTCCCTTTTCAAACCATAAACAGAGCAAATGAAGCTTATGAAAAAGAAGAGTTCCGTAAGAGTGCTACACTTTTTCAGTCGTTAAAGATAGAAGACCCTACGGTACTTTATAACCAAGCCAATGCAGAGTATAAGGCTGGAATGTATGATGATGCTTTGAAACATTACGCTAAATCTAAAGGGGTTGGTGAAGCAACACGTCTTTACAATATGGGAAATAGTTATTTTAAAAAAGGTGATTTTAAATCTGCCATAAAACAGTATACGGCTTCGTTGAAGTTAAAAAGTGATGATGATGTTATGCATAACTTGAAACTGGCTAGAGAAAAGAGAAAAGAGAAAGAAGAGCAGAAACAAAAAGATAAAAAGAAAAAAGATAAAAATAAGAAAAAGAGAGATAAGAAAAAAGAGGAACAAAAAAAGAGGAAGCAAGAAGATAAGAAAAAAGATGATAGAAAAAAAGAGTCAGATAAAAAGAACTCTAAATCTAAAAAAGAGGCTGATGCTAGTAAAAAGCAAGAAGAGAAAGAAAAGATGAGTCCTAAAGAGAAGATGAGAAAAAAGGAACTAAGCCACTTGATTAAACAGCTAAGTAAGAAGAAAATGCCTACGATGATGTATCAAGGAAAAGAGAATAAGGGAGAACGTCATGATAAAAATCCTTGGTAAGAAGTTGTGTTTACTACTCTTTACAAGTGTAACACTCTATGCAGGGAGCATAGAATCTAGTGTGGACTCAACAGAGATAGCAAGAGGAGACTCGGTACTTTTTAGCATAACCATAGTGGGTGAAGATAGTGACCCTCTACCAGAGATGGAAGAGATAGATGGCATGAAAGTAGAGCAGATAACACGAAATAATGGTTCTGACTTTGTCTATGTCAATGGCAAAAGTGTGATGCAACATACTACAACGGTGACCTATGAGTTTAAACCTAAATATAACATGACCATACCAGCTTTTCAAGTGATGGTTGATGGTAAGGTTGAGACCAGTAAAGCCATAAACCTAAGAGTAGTTAAAGCCAAAGCTGGAAGTAAACGGAAGAACAAGTACTTCTCTTTAGATATAAAGCTCAATAAACAAAAAATTTATGTAGGTGAACCCGTTGTTGCTACGGTTTATTTTAGACAAAATAAAAACATAAATCTTATGGAGTTGGAGTATAAAAAACCACTGTTTTCAGCATTTTTTTCTAAGCAGTTAGAGGGTGAGATCACCTATAAAGAGGGTGTCTATACGGTACATGAACTCAAATATTTGCTTATTCCTAAAAAAGAGGGAAAGGTAATCATCGAACCAGCTACAGCTAAGGTCTCTCAACGTGTGCAAGAGAGGCAAGATGGTGGGTGGTTTGCTAATGTTCCTAAATGGAGTAATCTCTCTTCTCCAACTTTGACGTTAGAGGTTCTACCTGCTCCTAATGATTATGATTTAGCAGGTGATTTTACTTTAACATCTTCTATAGATAAAAAAGAAGTTAAAGCCAATAAACCAGTTAATATAACCATAGAGCTTAAAGGGGAGGGGAGTTTAGAAGATTTTGAAGGGATAGAGTTTGACATACCTAATGTAACGGTTTATAGCGATGATGCAAAAGTAAAAAGTAGCTATAAAAAAGGGAAGTTAAAGAGTCACTATATAAAAAGTTTTGCTTTTATTTCTGATTATGATTTTACTATTCCTTCAAAGAAAATTCGACTATTCGACTATAAAAAAGGGAAGATAAAACTTTTAGAGACAAAATCATATAATATTAAAGTAGATGGTGGACAAAAGGCTAAAACTGAACCCATAACTGTGGTACATACAAAGAATGAAGTAAAAAAAGAGCCAAAAAAAGACTTAAATGTAGAGAAAGTATCTGCTCTTCAAAAATTTGAAAATCTATCACCTAGTGTTTTACTCTTATCTTTAACTTTTTTATTGGGAGCTTTGTCATCTCTTTTTGCAGTTTATATGGTTAAGTATATTTTACGAAGAAGAAAAGCTAAAAAACATGCCTTTGATGGACATGAAGCTTTGCAGATACTCTACCCATATATGGGAGAGAGTGTTGAAGTTGAGTTTATGGTTCGACAGCTCTATGCCATAAAAAATGGAGAGAAAAAAATAAAAATAGACCGTGAATTGTTAAAGAAGTTGCTCAATAAGTATAAGCTAAAAGATAACTTCAAATCATAAAAGGGGAACTGCTTTGAACTATTATATATATGTTAAGGGAAATGAAGATTTTGTTGATAAGGTCTTAAAAAACCCTGTTGTAGAGGGGAAAGCGATAGAGCTTGTTGAGATAAATGAGATGGAGAAGTTAAGTCTGAGAGAAGGTGACCATCTTCTTATAACAGGTAAGGTTTATGATATTAAAAAAGTTATGAATTTTGCCTATGATAATCATATCAGTTTAGGTATTATCCCTATGCCAGAGCAAAAAGAGTTAAAAGCTACATTTGCTTTGCCTAGTAAATTTGAAGACTCTATTATGTTAGCACTAAAACAGTGTGAAAAACAGATAGATTTACTTTTTTGTGAAGATGTTTTGGTCTTACAAGAGGTAGTTATAGGGGAGGTTCCTCCTTTAGATAGCTTCTCATCTTCTATGGAAAAGCAGAGTTTGTGGGAGAGAACAAAATCATTTTTTAGATTACTAAAAAAAGTTCGCTATTTGAAACATACTTCATTCACTATCACAACGGCAAAAGAGAATGTCCTTAAATTTT